>JAUWSP010000091.1 GCA_030610025.1 Acidobacteriota bacterium
GATGGCTTCTTCAACCCGACTTATTTTCCGAGCCTGGTGCTGCGCACAGGCATCGCCATCCTGATGGCCGTCGCCTTCATGGTGTGGCCCGCGAGGAAAGCCTCGGATGAGGCTCGGCCGAGATTGAATCGGTCTCTCGGTCTCTGGGCGGTCGCGGGAGCACTGATCTCCTACGCGGGTTACCGATGGTGGGAAGCGGCCTTGCCGGAATCGGTGCGAAGCCTCTTCCTCGGGGAGGGCGCCTTGCTCGACGGCCTTGCGGACACTCGCTTTCTGGTGATGTGGTCGGTCGCCGCCGTGCTGCTGCTCGGGATCGTCTTTCTGGTGCTTCTGCCGAAGATGGCCAAGGTCGTACCGCTATTGCTGATCACGATCGCGGCGTTCTCGTTTTTCGGTGGCTATGAGCGTCTTCGGGAGGGGACCCGCAAGCCCTTCATCATCCACGACTACATGTTCTCCAACGGAGTCCTGGTCACGGAGGTCGGGGAGCTGAATGAGAAAGGAATGCTCTCCAAGGCCCGCTGGGCGGCCCGAGTGCCGGCCACGAATTCGTTGGAACTGGGCCGACAGGTCTTCGACGCCCAGTGCCGCAGTTGTCACACCATCGACGGGTATCTCTCCATTCGGGAGCTGGCTCCCGAGGATCCGGACATGACCTACAGCATTCTGTACGCCCTCTACGACCAGGGCGAGATGTTCACCGCGCTGGAACCGGGAGAGGCTGTGGCCATGGAGGATCTCAACTACCCGTTCATGCCACCCTTCGTGGGTACCGAAGAAGAGATGGAGGCGCTGGTGGACTTCATCGCCTCGCTCACGACGCCAGAAGGTGAAGCGGCGGCCAAAGGAGGTGTCTGATGGGTAACCCGCTGATTCCTGCTGTGGATGCGTTCCCGATTCCGGGACCGGCGTGGCTCTTCCATTTCCTCCTGGTGTTCACGTTCATCCTGCACATGCTGTTCATGAATCTGACCCTGGGCGGCACCATCCTGGCCGCGCTGGGCCAGTTGTTCTCGAAGGGTAAGGCGGATGATTACAGGGCCGTGATGGCCATGCGGCTGATGGGCATCAACACCTACGGCATCTCGCTGACGATCACGACGGGCATCGCGCCGTTGCTGTTCGTGCAGGTGCTCTATCAGCAGTACTTCTACACCGCCACGATCATGATCGCGTGGACCTGGTTGATGTCCCTGGTGCTCTTGATGGTCGGCTACTACGCGGCCTATCTCTACAAGTTCAAGGGTACGCCGACGAAGGGCTCCGGTGGCACTGCTTGGCTGTGGATCTCCGCGGTCATGTTCTTCTTGATCGCCATGGTGCATGTGGCGGTGAACCTCATTCACTCCCAGCCGGACCAATGGGCGGCTCTGGCCGACAACCCGATGGCGATTCTGGGCGATGCCGCATTCTGGCCTCGTCTGTTTCATTTCGTCTTGGCAGGACTGGGCTTCAGTGGCCTGGTCGTGACCTGGTGGGCAGCGCGGCAGGCTGGCAAGGGTATCGACGTCGAGCTCAACACCAAGATCGCGCGCTACGGCTGGAAGTGGGCGCTGTGGACCACACTCCTGCAGATTGCCGATGGGTTCCTGCTGATCATGGTGTTGCCGCGGCCGGTGCTGCTCGGCTTCATGCGGGGCGGCATGGCAACCATGCTGCCGTTCACTCTGGGCATCGTTCTGGCCCTCGGGCTGCTGGTGATGCTGGCCAAGGTGTCGAACCCGGTGGAGAAGTTCTCGACCGTCAACGGCACCCTGATGGGCATGATCCTCACCATCGTGATCATGTCCATTACCCGGCACCAGATTCGGGCGATCTATCTCGAGCCGGTAACGTCGCAATTCCGTCTGGAGACGGCGCCACAGTGGGGGAACTTCATTCTGTTCGCCCTGCTGCTCGTGGCGGGTCTCTACACCGTGTACTACATGGTCAAGGAGGTGCTCGAGAGCCGTGCCGCGGGGAAGGATGCCGCGTGACGATCTCTCGGCTCGCTCCGCGTTTTGTGTAGGTGCCACCTGAATGGACCCACCTCGAGGGATAGTGGGGAGTCCGCCCCAACGGATATGGTCTCGAAATACCCTGGGGGGGTATAAATAGCAGGCAGTACAAAGGGCGCGGAGGAGATTCATCGCGATAAAGGTTTTCTAGTCCATGCCAATCGAGGGTTCGCATCGGCGACCCCGAGAACGATCGGGCGTGAGAGGATCGAGGCTCGCGCTGCTCGTGGGGGATGGACTCGGGAGGTGATTTGTGAGGCGAAAGGCTATGGGTAGGTCGTGTGACCGCTGGATGGCGGTCTGCTTGGCGGTTGTGGCGCTGGTCGTCCTGGGAGGTTCCGTCTCGTTGGCGCAAGAGCCGATCTGCGCGGAGTGCCACGACGTCGACACCGAGCAGTTCGCTGAAACCGTTCACGGCTTCGCGGAGTGCCTCGACTGTCACGTAGGTGCCGACTCGGAAGAGCATCCCGACGTAGGCACGACGGCGGATTGTTCAGGCTGCCACGAGGATGAGGTGTCGCAGCACAATCTCAGCATCCATGGCGAGATGGAGGCCGCCGGCCGCCTACCGGGCGATGGTTGCGCCAGCTGTCATGGTGAGATTCATTCCCTGCTTCCACATGAGGATCCCGGGTCTGCTACGAATCCACTTTCCATCGCCGAAACCTGCGGCGTCTGCCACGCGAATCCCGACCTGGCTGCCGACCTCGGCATCCGCCTGGTGCTGCCGCTGGAGGCCTACACTGCCAGCGTTCATTCTCGAGCCGTCCAACGCGGAGTCGAAGCGGCTACCTGCTCGGCGTGTCATGGCGCACACGACATCCAACCTGCCGCCAGGCCGAGCTCCCACGTGCATGCCGACAAGGTGCCGGAGACCTGCGGTAAGTGCCACGGAAATGTAACCGCGGTCTTCAATGCGAGTGTCCATGGAAAGGCTGTCGCACACGGTATTCTCGACGCACCGACTTGCACAGACTGCCACGGCGAGCACAGGATTCTGGAGCCACAGCACGACGACTCCTCGGTCTCTGCCACCAACATTCCGAAGGTGACCTGCGGCAAGTGCCACGGTGATCTGGCGCTGACCGAGAAGTTCGGCCTGGAGGAGGACGCGGTCCCGGCCTATGCGGACAGCTACCACGGTCTCGCTTCCCGCGCCGGCGCCGTCAGTGTGGCCAACTGCTCGTCGTGCCACGGAGTGCATGACATCCTGCCCTCCGAGGACGAGTTCTCCCACACCAATCCGGAGAATCTGAACGAGACCTGCGGCCAGTGCCATCCAGGTGCGGGTGAGCGCTTCGCGATCGGCGCGGTGCATGTGCTTCCGAACAAACCGGAGCATACGGCTGTCTACTGGGTCCGCATCGTCTATCTGTGGCTCATCTGGCTGACGATCGGTGGAATGTTGCTCCACAACGGCATCGATCTCTTCCGCAAGATTCAGCATCCGGTGCCTCGGCCCGCGGCTTCCGAAGTCGAAGAGGTCGAGCGCATGTCGATCGCTTTTCGAATCACCCACGCCATGCTGCTGGTGAGCTTCATCGTGCTGGCCCACAGCGGTTTCGCGCTCAAGTATCCAGAGGCATGGTGGGCTTGCCCGGTTCCCTTCATTGATGCGCTCTGTCAGGCGCGGGGTCTGGTCCATCGAATCGCCGCCGTGGTGATGATCCTGGCTTCGCTGATCCACGTCGTCCATCTGATGGTGGATCGCCGAGCCCGGCGCCTGATGATGGGGATGATCCCGAACGGCGACGATCTGAAGGACCTCAAAGGCCGCCTCGAGTACTTTGCGGGCAAGCGCAAGCACCCGCCGCAAGCCGAGTGGCTGAGCTACCCGGAGAAGCTGGAGTATCTGGCTCTCATCTGGGGCACTGTGGTCATGGTAACGAGCGGATTCATTCTCTGGTTCCAGAACATCTCCTTGCGGTGGTTGCCTTCGTGGGCCATCGATGTATCGACCGCGGTCCACTTCTACGAGGCGATCCTGGCTACCCTGGCGATCATCGTGTGGCACTTCTACGCCGTCATCTTCGATCCGATGGTCTATCCCGTCGATCCGGCGTTGTTGACCGGGAAGTCCTCACCGGCGAGATACCTCGAGCGACGTCCACAGAAGCCAGATCCCGACGACGAGGACCCGCACAGCCCGGCGCATCCGTCGTAGGGGGTTGAGGCGGCCGGCGTTCCTTCCGGCCGATCTTTGAGGGCTTGAGGGTTGAAGCAGCCGGCGTACCTTCGGCCGACCTTTGAGGCCTTGGGGGCATGAGGTCTCAAGAAGTTGAAGCGGCCGGACCCCGTGCCGGCCGTCGTTGCATCCAGCGAATCAGGATGGATCTCCAGGCGGCAGCCGGTCTGCGCCGGCGCCCTACCCATTGGGCTAGCCGGCGTCCCCACCCAAAGGACAGCCTTCTCCTGGCCTCGGTGCGGTAGGCTCCACGGAGCACCGAACCGAACGGGGAGGAGGAGCCATTCATGACTGAGGAGTCAACCCGAGACGACCTTCCGGAGCTGACCCCGGGGAGGCGGAAGTTCCTGCAGTGGCTGACTGGAGGGTTCCTCTCCCTGTGGGGATTCGGGTTCCTCTGGGTCATTACCTCTTTCCTCAAGCCCCCGCACTCCAAGAGCAGCATTGCAGAGAGAGTCATCAAGGTCGGTCCGCTGGAGGATCTGCCCGTTGGTCAGGCTCGGCTGGTCCGAAGGGGCCGGGAGCCGATCTGGGTGATCCGGTCCGACGAGGAGAATCTCGTGGCCCTGGCCGGCGTGTGCACCCACATGCACTGCGTGCTCGATTGGGACGCCAAGCAGCGGTCGCTCGACTGTCCGTGTCATGAAGGGGCCTTCGACCTGAATGGCAATGTACTCAAGGGCCCACCGCCGCGACCCTTGAAGCGCTACCGTGTCGAGACCCGTCTCGGCGAGATCCATCTTCACGTCTCTTAGAGGAGGGCTCGGACGATGACAAAAGAGACGATGAAAGAACAAGAGTCTGGTCTCCTGGATTGGTTCTCCAGCCGGCTGAATCTGACGGAGATCTTCTCGCTTCTGACCAGCTACGGCATTTTCCATGCCGAGCTGGACAATCGAAAGAAGATTCGCGAAGCCATTGCCGAAGCCAAAGCACAGCCGATGCCCTCCTACGATCAGTGGCCGCGGGTCCTCGGCCTTCTTGCTGTGGTCTTGCTGCTGATCGAGATCGTTACCGGCGCGTTACTGGCCTTTTATTATTTGCCGACGCCGCAGACCGCCAGAGCCAGCATCGCCACCATTCTGCGCGATGTCGATTTCGGCTGGTTCGTGCACCAGATTCACTTCTGGGGAGCGCAGTTGCTGCTGGCTGTCTCGATTGTCAGGGTCATCCGCTTCCTGATCCGGGGGGTCTACCGCAAGCCGCGCGAGCTCATGTGGATCTTCGGCGTGCTCCTGCTCCTGGTCTGCTTCCACTCCGATTTGACCGGCAGGGCCCTGCAGATGACCGGAACTTCCTATTGGTCTTCGGTGCGAGCGCTCGAGCTGGTGGGCAGCATCCCCATTTACGGTTCTTTGATGCTCTTCCTGCTGGGCGGCGGGGAGACGGTGATCACCGAGCTCACGCTGATCCGCTTCTATCTGCTTCACGTGGCGCTGCTCCCGTTCGGTGCCATTACCCTCATCTACCTGCATTTCTCCGGTGTGCGGCGACTGGGCCAGACGGAGTCCGGAACCCAGGCGCCACCGACACGCGGTGGGCCGGTGATCCGGTCACACCTGCTGAATCAGGCCATCCTGTTCACGGTGCTCTTTGGCATACTCGTCAGTCTGGCGGTGCTGGCTCCGGTACCGCTGGGCGACGCAGCCGATCCCTACGCCACGGTACCGGGCGTCGGCCCGCCCTGGTACCTTCTGGCGCCGTTCGGCTTTCTAGAGCTCACCGCGGGGTTCCTGCCGACATGGGTTGGCGGGACCATTCTCTTTCTGGCCTTCACGGCGTTCGTGCTGTTGCCCTTTCTTCCCGGATTCCGAGGCGAGTCGAAAGGATGGCTGCTCAAGTTCCTGGTCGTGGCAGCGCTGCTCACAGTCTGGATATTCCTGACGATCTACGGTGCGAGGGTCGTATGAGACAGACAAGACAAGGACTACCGTTGGCCGGGCTGATTTGCGCACTGCTGGCTCTGGCGGCAGCTCCGGCATCAGCCCAGGAGACCTGCGGGACCTGCCATCCAGAGAATCGAGTGAGCTTCGACGAGAGCATTCATGCGGTCGAAAGCGTGACCTGCAGCGACTGTCATGGTGGAGACCCGGTCAGTCGTGAGGTCGAGGCGGCCCACAGCGGGAAGTTTCGAAGTCTCTCCAATCGACGCGAGGTGCCGGAGATGTGCGGCAGCTGCCATTCCGAGCTGGAGCGGATGCGGGCCTACAACCTGCCAGTCGACCAGTACGCGATCTACCTCACTTCTCAGCATGGCAGGGCGGTAGCCGGTGGGGAAACGCGGGCGGCCATCTGCACCGACTGCCACGGCGTGCACGACATCCGTAGGCCGAGGGATCCGTCCAGCTCTGCCAACGAGAGGAACATTCCGGCTACCTGCGGTCAGTGCCATGGTGACGAAACCCTGATGCAGGAATTCGACCTGGACCCCGACGTCGTCACAGACTACCGCTCGAGTATTCATGGACGTCTGCTGCTGGAGGAGGGATCCTCTGCGGCTCCCAACTGCACGAGCTGTCACGGCGTGCACGGCGCCACTCCGCCAGGTGTTGGAGATGTGGACAAAGTCTGCGGCGCCTGTCACGAGCAGACCCGCAAGGCCTTTCTGGCCGGACCTCACTACCGAGGGATGATCGACGCTGAAATACCCGAGTGCGCCTCCTGTCACTCCAACCACGCCATCAAGCGGTTCGGCATCGAGCGCGTCGAATCGCTCTGCGCCGAGTGTCATGGCGAAGACAGCGATCAAGCGATTCTCGGTCACAAGATCCATACCCTGATCGAAGTGGCCAGCGAAGCCGTTGCCGGGGCCGAGGAGCTGGTGCACCGGGCTGACCAGGCGGCGCTCGAGGTCGAAGACCCCCTGAGTCGCGTCGAGGAGGCCAAGACCTATCTAACAGAAGCGCTGCCCGTGGTGCACACCGTCTCCCAGGAGCCTGTCGAGCAGTTGACCCGTCGGGCCCAGTCGATTGCCGAGGAGGTCGAGCACGAGCTGTACTCCAAGTTGGACCGGAGTGTGGCTCACTTCGGGCTGGTGCTCTTCTGGTTCTACCTGTTGCTGACGATCGCCATCCTCGTCATCCTCAAGAAGAAGCTGCAGAGTGAGGCGGAGGCACCATGAAGCTGGGGCGCTTCACTGTCGCCGGATACGCCGTCGGATTGCTGCTGGGAATCGGCCTTATTGCGACCTATGGAGCCATGCATATGAGCTCTACGCCGGGCTTCTGCGGCAGCTGCCACGTGATGTCTCCCTACTACGAGTCGTGGGCGGAGTCCTCCCACGCCAACATCAATTGCGTCGATTGTCACATCTCGCCCGGGATCACGCAGGAGCTGCGCAAGAAGTACGAGGCGATGGCCATGGTGGCCCGCTACTTCACGGGTACCTATGGGACCAATCCGTGGGCCGAGGTGGACGACGCGGCCTGCCTCGAGTGCCACGAGAGACGCTTGCTCATGGGGCGAGAAGTTTTCGGTGACGTCCTCTTCGATCATGGGCCTCATTTGAGCGAGCTGAGACGAGGCAAGCGGCTGCAATGTACCTCTTGCCACTCACAGATCGTCCAGGGCTCTCATATGACGGTCACCGGTACGACCTGCACGCTCTGCCACTTCAAGGGACAGCAACCTGGTGAAGGGACTGCCAGGTGTACCCTGTGTCATCAGGTACCGGATCGAGTCCTCACGGCGGGCGGCCTGGATTTCGACCATGGCGATGTGGCTCGCTTTGGCATGGAGTGCATCACCTGCCACACGCCGCCGAGTCCGGATGCCGGGCGGGTGCCGCGGGAGCGCTGCCTGACCTGTCACAACGATGAGAAACGTCTGGCGGAGTTCGAAAAGGGCGATCTGTTGCACCAGAACCACGTTACGGATCACAAGGTGGAGTGCACCCACTGTCACCTGGAGATCGAGCATGTGGCGCCCAGGCACCTGGAGGCAGCGAAGAGCGAATGTGGCTCTTGCCATGGGGGAGGTCATTCGCCTCAGCGGGACCTCTATGCCGGCCTGGGTGGCAAGGACGTCGACCCCCGACCCGATGTGATGTATCTGGCCGGCGTGCGCTGCGAAGGCTGCCATCAGGATCACGGTGACGGCGAGACAGCTCTTGCCGGTGAGATCTCCTGCATGAGCTGCCACGGGCCCAAGTACAGGCGGGTGTACGAGAGTTGGCAGAGTACGGTGGCCGAGAGAACCTCCGGAGTGCGGCGGCAGCTCGACAGCACTGCCCGCCTGCTCGGTTCCGAGCCTCCGGCCTCTTTCGAAGACGCCACTGTCAATCTCCAGCTGGTGGAGCGCGGCAAGGGTATCCACAACGTGCCCTACAGCGTCGCCGTGCTCGAAGCTGCC
>JAUWSP010000332.1 GCA_030610025.1 Acidobacteriota bacterium
CGGCGTTGAAAGATGAGCGCCTGGTGGCGTCGAAGGTGCTGAAAGGTCCACAGCCCGAGCCCGTCGACCGAAGCGAGGTCGCGGCTTGGGTCACCGACTTGCGCGAGGCACTCTACGCTTCCAAGATCGTCTCCTACACCCAGGGGTACATGCTCATGCGGGCGGCAGCGGCCGAGTACGACTGGAATCTGAACTACGGCGGCATCGCCCTGATGTGGCGCGGCGGCTGTATCGTGCGATCGGTCTTCCTCGGCAAGATCAAAGAGGCCTTCGACCGCGATCCGAGGCTGACGAATCTGCTTCTCGACCCCTACTTCAAGGACCAGGTCGAGGCAGCGCAGGCCTCGTGGAGACGGGTGGTGTCGAGGGCAGTCGCCCTTGGAATCCCCGTTCCAGCCATGTCCAGCGCATTGGCGTTCTACGATGGCTACCGATGCGAGCGGCTGCCGGCCAATCTGCTGCAAGCGCAGCGAGACTACTTCGGAGCCCACACCTACGAGCGCCTCGATCGACCCAGGGGTGATTTTTTCCATACCGATTGGACGGGGGTGGGTGGAGCCGTCACCTCGGGTTCCTATCTGGGGTAGCCGGGATGAGCCAGCCGAGGAACGTCCTGGTGGCCCAATCCGGTGGCCCCACAGCCGTGATCAACAGCTCGCTGCGTGGTGTGGTGGAGGCGTGCGAGGAATCGCCTGAGGTTTTCGGCACGATCTATGCCGGCTACCACGGTATCGAGGGTGTGCTGCGCGAGGAATTGTTGAATCTCTCGGCGCAGGACCCGGAGGAGATCGCTTTGCTGGGAACCACCCCGGCTGCCGGTGGGATCGGTACCTGTCGCTACAAGTTGAGGGCGGGTCAGCAGGAAGACTTCGAGCGTGTTGTCGAGGTCTTCAAGGCCCACGACGTCGGCTTCTTCTTCTATATCGGCGGCAACGACTCCATGGATACCGCCAACAAGGTCGCTGCACTGGCCGCCGAGAGAGGTCTGGACCTGGTGGGTGTGGGTGTGCCCAAGACCATCGACAACGATGTCGGGGACGCTCAGTTCAAACTCATCGACCATACCCCCGGGTACGGCAGCGTGGCGCGCTACTGGGCGCTGAATGTCCAGAATGCGAACCAGGAGAACGCCGGGTCCTCGCCCTCCGATCCGGTGCTGGTGATGCAGGCGATGGGTCGCAAGATCGGCTTTATCCCAGCGGCCGCGCGGCTGGCGGATCCAGAGCGGGAGATGCCGCTGCTGATACTGCTGCGCGAATCGGGCCTCGGCCTGCAGGATGTGGCCGACGCGGTCAACGATCTGCTCAAGACCCGCGGCAGGGCATTGGTCGTCGTCAGCGAGGGTCTGGATGTGGGTGAGATCGGTGAACGGCGGGATGCAATTTGCCATACAACCTTCTCCTCTAGCCAGATTACGGTGGTGAAGATTATTTTCAACTATCTCAATGAGGTGGGCCTGGCCGCGCCAGGATCGGCGAGGGGAAATGTCTCGGGTACCGATCAGCGGGACAGCATCATCTACGCCTCCACAGTGGATCTGGAGGAGGCGTTCCAGGTGGGGCGACACGCGGTTCGGGTGGCCCTGGAGGCGGGCTCCGGGTTCATGTCGACGCTCCTGCGCGAGCCCGGATCGGACTATCAGGTGCGCTACGACAAGGTTCCGCTCGATGTGGTGGCGAACTCGGAACGCTCCTTTCCTGAGAGCTGGATCGCACCGTCGCGAACCGATGTGACCGACGCCTTCGTGCGCTATGCGCGCCCACTGATCGGAGAAGAGTGGCCCAGGGTCCCGCTGGTGGGAGGGCTGCAGCGATTCTGCCGATTCGAGCCGGTATTCGCCGACACCAGGCTGTCCGAATATCTGCCCCAGGGTTACCGGGAGTGAGAGTTTGCGGGTCGGGAGCTTGCAGCGGCGAAGGGTGAAGAACGGCGCGGTGATGGCCTTGCTGGCATCGTTGGTGTCGTCGATGTTAGTGGCGACGAACAGTGCCGCCGCAGACTCGACCATCGAAGCGACGATCCTCGCCGAAAAGCCCACCATCGACGGTGTTCTGGATGAAGAGGTCTGGACTACCGCAGCTGTCGTTGAGGGGTTCGTGCAATTCGTACCGGAGTTCGGCGAAGCCTCGCCTTTTCGGACGGAAGTTCTGGTCGGCTACACCGCGGAGGCTGTTTTCGTGGCCTTCAGATGTTTCGACCCTGATCCTGACCGGCTTGCCGCTGCCATCACATCCCGGGATGGCGAGCTCGACAAGGACGATTCCGTCGCAGTTCTTCTCGACACCTACCACAACAGACGGACGGCCTATTACTTCGCCACCAATCTGCTCGGGGTACAGGCCGACGGCAAGGTGGCGGACAATGGCAGAACTGTCGACGAGAAGTGGGATGCGACGTGGGAGTCGGCTTCCGCTCGTTCGGCCGAGGGTTGGACCGCGGAGTTCTCCATCCCCCTCCAGATGCTCAGGTTCGATAGCGGTGACGATGTGAGTTGGGGTATCAACTTTTTTCGCTTCGTGCCGCGACGTCTCGAGACCTCGGTGTGGTCGGGACCGGGGGAGTCTGAATGGAGAGTTTCGAGCTTTGGAACCCTGTCCGGCCTCGACGTTCGACCACAAGGGCTGAAGAGATTTGCGCTCATCCCATACGGGCTTGTCGCAGCCGAGTCTGGCGGAGAGGTCGAGACCAAGGTGGGTGGTGATATCCGGTTCCGGATCAACAGCGAGCTCAGTGCCGACGCCACGATCAATCCGGACTTCGCTTTGATCGAGGCCGATGTGGAAGAGATCAATCTGACTCGCTTCGAGCTCTTCGTGCCCGAGAAGAGACCGTTCTTCCTCGAAGGCCTGGAGATGTACAGCCAGCGGCTGCGCCAGTTCTACACCCGGCGCATCGGTGACATCTCCTGGGGAGGCAAGCTCGTCGGCAATCTGGGTGGGTTCGAGGTTGCCGCCCTCGTCAGTCGAGCCGACCTGCACCCGGATGAAGACCTGATCGACCCAGCGGAAAGCATCGACGCCGACTACGGAGTGTTGCGACTGCAGCGGGGGGTGTTCGGACCCTCGACGATCGGATTCCTCGCTGCCAACCGAAGCGCCGCGGGAGACAACGTCGGCTCGGTGGGGGCGGATATGACCCTGTTCTTCACCGAGAAGATGGGCATGACGGGCCAGTTTCTCCGTTCGCACGACCCGACGAATGATGGCACGATCGGCTGGTTCCTACGGCCGGCCTACGACTCGGCCAACTCCCATTTCCACGTCAGGTACTCGCACCTGGATGTGGGCCTGTTGGACAATGTCAATGCCGTCGGGTTCCTTCGCGATGACGACCGCAAGGAGTTCGATTCCAACCTCTCGCACACCCTTTGGTTTCGCGACAAAGCGGTGGAGAAACTGGAAGGCTCGGTCAACTACAACCGCTACACGAGCCAGGAGGGCGTTCTGAGGAGCTGGGAGTTGGATGCCGATGTCGAGCTCGTCTTTACCAACGGTTGGCAGATCGAGCTCTCCTACGATGACGGTTTCGAGCTCTTCGAGAAGGAGTTTCGCAATTCGCTGACCAGCGTCGAAGTCGGGTATGACAACAGGACTGGGAAGTCGGTCTCCCTCGAGGTCGGCAGCGGCAAGAACTTCGACAGCGACCTGGTCCTCGCGACACTGCAGGCGAGTCTCAACCTCTCGAGTGCCTGGAATCTCTCGTATGAGTCGACCTGGCTGTCGCTCGATCCGGACCCGGAGCTGGAAAGCACCTGGATTCACATCCTTCGAACCACCTACTACTTCACGAATGATTTGTTCGTCTCGTTCTTCGCGCAGACGAACTCCGCGATCGAGAAGGAAAACGTCCAGGTCCTCGGTGTATGGCGATTTCGACCTCCGTTCGGCTCCCTTCAGGTTGCCTACCAGCGTGGAACCTCGGAGATCGGCACCGTGTCGGAGCAGGGAGATACGATTTTCACGAAGTTCTCGTGGGTTTTTTGAGGAATTTGAACGGCTTCACAAGATTTGGAAGGAGATGACATGAAACGGACTTTGATGGCTCGAAAGACAGCTCTACTCCTATCGACCCTCGGCGCCCTGTTGCTGCTCAGGGCTCCGTTCTTGTCTCCGATCGAGGCGGCGGAAGTCTCCTGGGAGGGCTACCCGAGGCTGATGCAGGGTCCGATGGTGGGAGCCGTGACCGACGACAGTTTCAAGGTCTGGGCTCGGATCAGTGGTGAGTACCTCGTCTC
>JAUWSP010000422.1 GCA_030610025.1 Acidobacteriota bacterium
CCCGCCAGACGACTCCCTCGAGACCACGGGCCGAGATCTCCGCTACGGAGCACGGTCCCGGCTCAAGAGCCCGATGTTCACACCCCGGGTGACGCACACACTGGCTCTGGGCATCGGCGCCAACACCGCGATCTTCACGTTGGTGAATGCCGTCATGGTCCGCTCCCTTCCAGTCGAGAGCCCCGAGGAGCTCTACGTCTTCGGCGCCGACGCCAAGATGGGCCAGAGGATCTCCGACACGCCCGAGGAGCGAGACAACAGCCTCTTTTCCTATCCCCTGTACCAGGATTTTCGGCAGCAAGGTGAGGCCTTCAGCGGCCTGGCCGCGCTCTCGAGCTACCCCATCGATGTCTTCGCCACCGACGAGGTGCCCGTGCCCGGCGAGCCCAGGGAAAGGTTCCAGGCACGCCTGGTGACCGGCAACTTTTTCGACCTGCTCGGCGTTCCTGCAGCTCTGGGCCGAACCCTCTCCCCTGCCGACAATCGAATTGCCGGAGCTCATCCGGTGGTCGTGATCAGCCACGGACTCTGGACTCGGAAGTTCGGGCAGGACCCGGACATCGTCCATCGCACGATCGACCTGAGCGGCTCCCGCTACACCATTCTCGGAGTGACGGCTCCCGACTTCCACGGCGTCACGATCGGGTTCTCGACCGACGTCTGGGTACCGCTCGCGATGCAGTCCGAGATCACGAGGGAACCTTCTTTCCTCGACAGCCGGGAGAGGATGTGGTTGAGAATCCTCGGACGCCTGGATCCGAACGTCTCCGTCCAGGCCGCGGAAGCCAGGACTAACGAGATCTTCCGTCGGGTCGTGACCGACACGGTGGGCTCCGAGCTCTCAGAAGAGTCGAAGCGTACGATCGCCGCTCTTTCGACGGAGTTGGTGCCGTTTGCCAAGGGCTTCTCACCGCTCCGGATGCGGTACTCGAGACCCCTGACGTTCTTGATGTCGGTCGTCGGCCTGGTCCTGCTCATTGCCTGTGCCAACGTCGGCAACCTGCAGCTGGCAAGGGCGGCGAGCCGCGAGCAGGAGGTCGCGCTGCGCATGGCCCTGGGCTCGACCCGCAATCGGCTGCTTCGCCAGTTCCTCACCGAGGGCCTGATCCTGGCTCTCGCGGGCGGCGCCCTGGGATTGCTCGTGGCACGCTGGTTGATCTCTCTGCTCCTCGGCCTGATCTCGACCCGTACCGTCCCCATCGACGTGGGGCTCGACCCCCGAGTTCTGGGTTTCACGCTCGCGGTCTCGCTCCTCAGCGTGATGCTCTTCGGTCTCATTCCGGCGCTGCGCGCAACGCACACCGATCTGACCGCCTCGATGAAGGGCGAGGCAGGGGCCTCGGACGACCCCGGCCGCGGCTGGGGACTCCGGGACATCCTCCTGGTCTCTCAGGTTGCGATTTCCCTGCCGCTGCTCGTTGCCGCGGGTCTGCTGGTGGCCAGCCTCCAGAACCTGAGGAGTGAGGAAACCGGGGTCATCCATGAAGCACTGCTCGCCGCCTACATCGATCCCCAGGGTGGTGGGTATTCGCCAGAGCAGCTCCCGGGCCTGTATCGAGACCTGCTGGCGAGACTCGAGGCACTACCTGAAGTGGACTCGGCCAGCATCGCCTATTTGGGTCCCTTCGGCAGCGGCCGCTACGTAAACGCGATCTCGATCGATGGTTACCAGCCCCAAACCGACTCCGAGGCCCTGGTCGAGGCCGACCTTGTAACGCCCGGCTACTTCGAGACCATCGGGGCTCGGGTTCTGCTCGGGCGACCCCTCGCCGAGAGCGACGCTGAAGGCGCTCCGCAGGTGGCAGTCGTCAACGAGGCCTTCGCTCGGCGCTATTTCGGCGGACGATCTCCCATTGGCGAGCGTTTCGGTGTCGATGGCGACGACACCAGCCAGGACATCGAGATCGTCGGCATGGTGAGGAACTTCAAGCAGCACGATCTGCGCACCGAAGCAACCCCGATGGTCTACTTTCCAGTCGCTCAGAAGATGCAGGCCCTGTTCACTCTTCTGACCCGGTCTCGCCAGAACCCGGAGACGCTGATTCCCGAGGTGAGCCGTGTCATCGCGGAGGTCGCATCAGGTCTACCGCTGCTTGTCGCTCGACCCCTGTCCGACGTGATCGAGCGGACCCTGCAACAGGAGAAGATGATCGCCAAGCTCACGACACTCTTCGGACTGCTGGCACTGATCCTGGCCTCGCTCGGCCTCTATGGCGTCGTGGCCTACGGCGTCTCTCGCAGGACCCGGGAAATCGGAGTCCGGATCGCCCTGGGCGCGTTGCGAACTCAGGTCACATGGATGGCGCTCAAGAGTGCCCTGGTGCTGGTCGTCATCGGTGTGGCCATCGGTCTGGCCGTGGCCCTCGCCTCGGGTAGGCTCATGTCGGGCCTGCTCTTCGGTCTCGACCCCTCGAACCTCGAGACGCTTCTTCTGGCGTCCCTGGTGCTCATCGGCGTGGCCCTGGTCGCCGGCTTCTGGCCAGCCCATCGCGCTTCGCGCCTGGATCCGGTCCAGGCCCTGCGCCAGGAATAGTCACCCGCGCGCTCCTGTGGCGGATGTCGAAACGTACTATCCGTCGAAGTCAGGCAACCGGGCAAGGGCCTCCAGCACGCGCTTGGGCGTCATCGGTAGATGGTGGAGCCTGGCGCTGGTGGCATCGAAGATGGCGTTGGCGATAGCCCCACCCATGCCGATGATGGCCGGCTCGCCGCCTCCCTGCGGATCGAGCTCGTCGTTGCTCACGAGCACGGTATCGATCTTCGGTACCCAGGAGAAGCGCGGAATCTCGTAGGTGTCGAAGTTCTTGTCGAGGATCTCGCCACCACGGAATCGCAGGTTCTCGCTGAAGGCGTAGCCCAACCCCATGGTGATGCAGCCTTCCATTTGCATCTTGGCGCCATCGGAATTGACGACCAGCCCCATGTCTTGCGCGCAGACGACTCGCTTCACCACGACCTGGCCGCTCATGCGATCCACCACGACCTCCACGATGTGCGCGACGTAGGTGCCGGCATCGATGCCGCAGGCCACGCCCAGGCCCCGACCGCTCGGTGCGGGCTGCGGCTCCCAACCGTAGGCCTCGGCCACGGCTTCGAGCACACTCCGCAGCCGCTTGTCGGTCGTGTTGCGAAGGCGAAACTCGATCGGGTCGGCGCCCGCCGCTGAAGCCATGACGTCGATCTGCGACTCCTTGGCGAAGATGTTCGTGTTCGCTCCGGGGGCCCGCCAGGCACCGGTGGCGAAAGGATGGACCCCCGGCGCCCGCCATCCAGCGCTGTGAACGACGATCTGGCTGTTCGGCACGTCGTAGAGCTGGTCGGCTCCCCGGTCGCCGGCGAAGTAGACGTGGTAGTCCCAGAGCGAGATGCGGCCCTCGGCGTCGAGCCCCGAGTCGATCTCGACCAGGGCAGCCGGCTGAAACGTGTCGTAGAAGAACTCCTCGGCCCGCGTAAAGCCGACCTGGACCGGGCGCCCGACGATTCGCGTCAGCCTTGCCGCCTCGGTCGCCTGGTGAGCCGTGGACTTGCCACCAAAGCCACCGCCCACGTAGGGGGTGATGACCCGAACCTCTTCCTTCGGTATCC
>JAUWSP010000059.1 GCA_030610025.1 Acidobacteriota bacterium
ATCTGATCGACCGGAAGAGCCTGAAGGGTCTGTCTCGAGGTGATCGGTAGCCGCTTCAGATCGGCCACGCCAGGGAAGCGGTCGACATCCAAGCCGTGCTCTTCGAACAGCCTATTGTAGTAGGGCACCCGGTCGTGGGCATGGCGCACCAGAGCCCGCAACTGCTGGTCGCGAAAGGTCTCGATAGCGGTTCGCGTCGGGCGTTGGAAGAAGTTCCTCCAGAGGCCGAGGCCTGCACGGATCTCGGTCACGGGGGGGACTCCAGCTGGGACACTCGGGCCTTCAAGACAGATTAGCGGGTCGCTACGCCGGTGACGACCGTGGCTGCCATGAGCGCGACCATCGCCGCTCGGGTGGCTTCGATCGCGGCGCGGGCGGCTTTAGCGGAGGGCCAATCGTGGGCGATCTTGTCGAGCCACTCTCTGCGCTCGGCGAGGCGCTTGGTGCCAAACACGGGGTTCAGAATGCCGCTGACGTGCGCCAGCGAGACGAGGATCGCAGTACGGGTGTCCAGGTCGGAGTCGTCTGAGAAGACCGCGTGCTCGACCCGATGCATGATCTCGAGCTCAGATGCTGGATTGAGCTCTGGGTAGACCCGTCGCGAGAAGACCAGCAGCACCTTGTGGGTTTCGATCTGCAGCACTCCTTTCAAAGCCAGCTGCTCGGCGATCTGGTGCTTAAGGTCCTTCATCCCGGCGACGCGGCCAAGCCAGGTGGTCATATCCGCGGTCTTCTTGGCGTCGACGATCTTGTCCAGGACCTGATCGGCCACCGGCTCGCCGAGGGGTGTGCTGTTGGCCGGCATCACAGTTTGCTTGCCCTTGCGTTCTTCCAGACGAAGCCGACTTTCGAGCAGCAGCTCTGCGAGCACCGCACCACCCACGGCATACGGCCAGCTCGTGCCGGAGTAGGTCGTTCCCGCCTCGTCCTTGAGAGCCAGCAACAGGATTTCTTCGTGCAATCGGAGCTTCTTCATGACGGGTCTACTTTCTGGGGTGTGTGGCCTGACGAATAGAGCCGTCCTCGCCACCTTTGTCTTTGGGTATCCCGGAAAGTCTAACCGAAGCCAGGACCCGAGGGGGTCGCCGTTCGATTCGAGCCGGCGAGCCGGGCATGCTCGGTGCTGGGATCGTCCCGTTTACGCTTCGACTGGCACTTGGTATTCTGCAAGCTCCGAACCTTACTTCGAGGACCCTATGACGCATCTCTTGAGTACCTTCTTCATCGGAGCCGTTCTTCTCACCGGGAATCAGTGGCCCGGAGACGACTCGCCGAGGATGGGCCCGCCACCACCGGGCCACCCCAAGATCGTCGGTGAGCCCATGCCAGGTTGGACCCGGGCCCATCAGGAGCGCGTCGAAGAGGACCCGGCGATCTGGACACAGCTGGGGCCCCGCCCGATATCCGACGAGTACTGGAGTGGCTCCGACGAAGCAAGCGGTCGCGTGGTTTCCGTTGCGCCGCATCCTTCGGATGCCAGTACGGTCTACATCGCTGCTGCATCGGGTGGCGTCTGGAAGACCACCGATGGGGGCACCAACTGGAGTCCTCTCACCGATGAGCTGTCGATCCTCAATCACGGCTGTGTTGCCTTGGATCCCTCGAATCCGAGCACTGTCTATGTGGGGACTGGCGAATACACGACTCGAAGCACAGGGGACGGACTCTTTCGCTCGACCGATTCCGGCGACACCTGGGATCGCATAGGGACTACCGCCGAGGTGGGAGTGACCTGCAGTCGGATCCTTGTCGATCCCACCGATGCCCAGACGATCCACATCTCCGGTGGAAGTGGCTATTCGAAAACCGAGGATGGGGGAACGACGTGGAGCCGGTCCTTCGCCAGTTCTCGCGTCTCGGACCTGGCCATGAAGGCTGGTGACCCCAACACCCTTTTCTTGGGCGAGCATGGCAATGGAATCTGGCGCTCCGTCAACGGCGGGGACTCCTGGACGAAGCTCGGAGGTGGTCTGCCCGTGACCAACGTTCAACGCATTCTCCTGGCGGCCGCCCCCTCGAGCTCGGACGTGATCTACACGGCCATCATCAACTCCTCTTCCGGCCTTCGCGGGCTCTACCGGAGCGCCGATGGCGGTGACACCTGGGTGGAAAAGGCGAACACCCCCAACTTCCCGTACCCTCAGGGCTGGTATGACGCCTTTCTGGGTGTCGATCCGGCCGACGAGGACACGCTCTACGGAGGAGGAGTCTTTCCGACCTACGCTGTCGCCGGAGTCATCAAGAGTACCAATGGTGGCGACTCCTGGGTAGATATCTCCTGCCCCGGGGCCTGTCTGAGCCAACCCAATCTCCATCCCGATCAGCATGCCATCGCCTTCGGATCCGATGGCACGCTCTGGGTCGGCAACGATGGAGGAGTCTGGAAGAGCCCGGATGGTGGCACGAGCTGGGTCAACACCAACACGACCCTGACGGTGACCCAGAATTACGCGGTGGCTCTGAACCCGGTGGATCCGGTCCAGGTGATGGGCGGTACCCAGGACAACGGGACCGTGGAAAGGCAGGTCGATGATGAGGACTGGCCCCAGATCCTGGGTGGAGATGGTGGTTTCCTGGCCTACGACTTCACCGAGCCGGCACGCCGCTACATCACCTACGTCCAGCTCTCCGTGTACCGCCTGTTCGGTGGCTCGGCTTCCAATATCAGTGGTCCGTGGAGCGGTGATCGCCGCAACTTCATCGCACCCCTGGTGATGGACCCCAACGACTCGGAGACCCTGTACGGTGGCACCTATCGGGTATGGCGCACCCAGAACGCCAGCGGAATCGCTGCATGGAGCTCCCACAGCGGCGATCTCACGGACGGGGGTACCCTGAACGTCATCGCGGCGGCGGTCGGACCCTCCGGGGTGCTCTACACGGGCAGCTCCGACGGTAAGGTCTTCGTCAAGCCGTCAGCAGCCGGTGCCTGGCAGGACCGTAGTGTCGGTCTTCCACCGGGTCAGGTCAGCGACATCCTCATCGACCCTTCGGATCCTGCACACGCCTTCGTGGCTTTCCACAACACTTCTGGTAGCCGGGTTCTGGAAACGACCACCACGGGATCGAGCTGGGTCGATGTGACGGGTACCCTGCCCGACGGCGTGGGGGGCCGCGCTCTGGCCGTGGACTGGCGAGTGAGCCCAGCGGTTCTGTTCGTAGGCTCCGGTGCAGGGGTCTACTGGAGCGCCGACAGTGGGGCCGTTTGGACCAAAGACGGCTCCGACCTGCCCAATGTGAATGTCGGAGACCTGGCAATCGACCCGACGCGAGGCACGATCACGGTCGGTAGCTATGGACGTGGTGCCTGGCGCGCCAGCATCGACGCACTGCTCGGTATCGAGACGATCTTCAGCGACGGTTTCGAATCTGGAAATGTCTCGGCCTGGTCCACCTCGGTGCCTTGACCGGGGGGTGCCTCCGGATTCTGGGTCACCCGTGCTTGAGGAAGGTCCCGGCCTCGAACTCGGCGAAGGCTTGTCGCAGCTCCTCTCGGGTATTCATCACGATGGGCCCGTACCAGGCAACTGGCTCCTCGAGAGGCTTGCCCGAGACCAGCAGGAAACGGATTCCATGCTCGCCGGCGCGTACCGTGACCTCGTCACCTCGGTCGAAGAGGACCAGCGAGCGATTGTCGGCCTCCTCGGAGAGCGAGGTATCGATCCAGCCGGCCCCTTCGGTGGGGACTTCCAGGGGCTCGGAAGCGTTGCAGAACTTCCCTGAACCGGCGAACACGTAGGCAAATGCCTGCTGTGTGGTTTCCACGGGAATGGCCTTGGTCTTACCCGGAGGTACCCAGACATCGATGTACTGGGGATCGGCCGCTATGCCGTCCACCGGGCCGGTAGCGCCCCAGACGCTGCCGCAAATCACGCGGACTTTCGTGCCGTCGTCGTCGACGACCTCAGGAATATCGGCAGACTGGACCTCCTGGTAGCGCGGCGGGGTCATCTTGAGCGCCGAGGGCAGGTTCGCCCAGAGTTGGAAGCCGTGCATCCTGCCCTGCTCGTCACCCTGAGGCATCTCCTGATGGATGATGCCGCTTCCAGCCGTCATCCACTGTACGTCTCCAGGAGCGATGGCACCCTGGTTGCCCAGGCTGTCGCCGTGCTCGACGGTTCCCGCCAGCACATAGGTGATGGTCTCGATCCCGCGGTGGGGATGCCATGGGAAGCCGGCCTCGAAGTCCTCGGGCCGGTCGTTGCGGAAATCGTCGAGCAGCAGGAATGGATCGAAGTCCTCGGTCCTGCCGAAGCCGAAAGCGCGGCGCAGTTGTACCCCAGCCCCCTCGACGGTGGGCTTCGCCTTGATGAGTCCCTTGATGGGTCGAATCGACACCGCTACCTCCTGGGTTGCAAATCAATAGTTCGTTCTACTGTACCTTCTTCCTGCCCCCTGGTACGATCTCCGAGGGCAGAAACCTCCGCGCCTCGACCTTTCTCCATTCCAACTCCAGGAGCTCAAACGTGAAGAAGCTGAGTGCTGTCGTTCTCGCGATTCTCATGTTTGCACCCTTGGTCGCTTTGGCGGCCGAAGAGGATGCAGACAAGCCCGAAACCCAGCTCAACGCCGATACCCTGGCAGGACTCGCCCTGCGTGGAATCGGCCCGTCCATCAATTCCGGCCGGATCTCGGATTTTGCCGTGACGCCGGGAAAGCGGCATCGGTATTTCGTCGCTACATCGTCCGGCAATCTCTGGAAGACCGACAACGCGGGGACCACCTGGACACCGGTCTTCGACAACGAGGGCTCCTACTCAGTCGGTGTCGTGACGATGGATCCCAACAACCCGAATGTCATCTGGGCTGGCACCGGTGAGAACAACTCCCAGCGCTCGGTCTCCTTTGGCGACGGCGTCTACAAGAGCCTGGATGGAGGTCAAAGCTGGGCTCACATGGGCCTCAAAGAGTCGGAGCACATTGGAGGAATCGAGGTCGATCCACGGGATTCCAATGTTGTATTTGTTGCCGCGCAGGGCCCGCTATGGAGCTCCGGAGGTGAGCGCGGTCTCTACAAGACGATCGATGGCGGTGCCACCTGGGAGCGGGTGCTGCATGTCGATGACGACACCGGCGCCAACGAGGTGTGGCTGGATCCGCGTGACCCGGACACCCTCTACGTCAGTACGTACCAGCGCCGCCGCCACGTCTGGACGCTGATCAACGGCGGCCCGGGCTCCGGTATCTGGAAGTCCACTGACGGTGGTACGACCTGGCGTGAGCTCGAAAAGGGCCTGCCGAAAGTCGATATGGGTCGCATCGGCCTGGCCGTGTCGCCGGGCAACCCGGATGTGATCTACGCGATCGTCGAGGCGCAACGGGACGAGGGCGGGGTCTTCCGGTCGACCGACCGAGGCGAGAGCTGGACCCAGCGCGGCGACTACATGTCGTCGAGCCCGCAGTACTACAACACACTGGTCGCAGATCCCCATGACGTCGATACCGTCTACTCTCTCGACACCTTTTTGAAGATCTCAAAAGACGGTGGAGCGACCTTTGCCTCCGTCGGCGAGAAGGCGAAGCACGTGGACAATCACGCCATGTGGATCGACCCCGAGGATCCCGACTATGTGCTGGTGGGGTGCGACGGCGGCGTCTACGAGAGTTTCGACCGCGGTGCCAACTGGCTGTTCAAGGAGAATCTGCCGATCACGCAGTTCTACCGGGTGAGCGTCGACACCTCGGAGCCCTTCTACTACGTCTACGGTGGAACCCAGGACAACAACACCCTCGGCGGACCGAGCCGCACGCTGCGCAAATCGGGGATCTCGAACGAAGACTGGTTCATTACTGTTGGTGGCGACGGCTACGAGACCGTGATCGACCCGACCAACCCGGACATCGTTTACTCGCAGTGGCAGTACGGGGGCCTCGTGCGCTACGACCGGCGCTCCGAGGAGATCGTCGACATTCAGCCACAGGAGGAGCCGGGTGAAGACGCCCACCGCTGGAACTGGGACTCACCGTTGATCCTCTCCCCTCACTCGCACACCCGTCTCTACTTCGCCGCTCAGCGCCTCTTCCGATCGGATGATCGTGGCGACACCTGGACGGCCATCTCGGACGACCTCAGTCGTCAGATCGACCGGGACCAGCTATCGGTCATGGGCCGCATCTGGGGCATGGACGCCGTGTCCAAGAACAGATCTACCTCGGATTACGGCAACATCGTGTCGCTGACCGAGTCGACCCTGGTCGAAGGCCTGATCTACGTCGGCACGGATGATGGGCTCGTCCAGGTCACCGAGGATGGCGGCGGCAGCTGGCGCAAGACCGAGCGCTTCGCCGGAGTGCCTGAGAACACCTACGTCAGCGACATCGAGGCGTCGCGCTTCGATGCCGACACCGTCTACGCCACCTTCGACAACCACAAGCAGGGTGATTTCGATCCTTATGTTCTCGTCAGCCGTGACCGGGGTCGTACTTGGGGCTCCATGCGCGGTGATCTGCCGGATCGAGAAGTAGCCTATTCCTTGATTCAGGACCACGTCGCGCCGGAGCTGTTCTTTGTCGGCACCGAGTTCGGCCTCTATGTGACCCTCGACGAGGGAGACCACTGGCACCGGCTGAAGGGCGACTTCCCGACGATGCAGGTGAGGGATCTCGAGATCCAGCGGGACTGGAACGACCTCGCGGTAGCCACCTTCGGCCGGGGGTTCTACATTCTGGACGACTACACACCGCTACGGGCGATGAGCGAGGACCGCTTGGCGAGCGACGAGGCGATCCTCTTCCCGACACGGGAAGCGTTGCTCTATATCGAGCAGCCCGACCGGGTGGGAGATCGGGGCAAGGGATTCTGGACCGCGTTGAATCCGCCTTTTGGCGCAGTTTTCACCTATTGGCTCCGGGATGGCCTCAAGACCAGGAAGGACCTTCGGGTCGAGGCCGAGACAGAGGCCAGAGAGAACGAGACCGACGCACCACTGCCCTCCATGGAGGAGTTACGCGTGGAGGATCTGGAGCTCGAGCCGGCGGTGTTCCTCGCGGTGCGCGATGCCCAGGGGTCGTTGGTCCGTCGGGTGAAAGCCACGCAAGAAGCAGGGTTGCACCGTGTGGCCTGGGATCTGCGCTGGCCGCCTGCGGTGCCGACCGACCTTTCACCGGCAAGCGATCTGGCGCCCTGGGAAACACCTGAGCGGGGTCCACTGGCTTTCCCGGGCTCCTATACGGCGGCCCTCGAAGCGAGGGAAGGAGCGAAATGGCGACCGCTATCCGGGCCGGTCGACTTCGAGGTCGTGCCCCTGAATCTGGCAACCCTGACGCCTGAGAGCGAGGCCGCTGTCATGGCCTTCCGCAAAGAGGTCCGCGAGTTGCGACGCAATGTTCTCGGAGCCTCCAGGGTACTCGACGAGATCGACCAGCGCGTGAATCACCTGCGACAGGCGTTGGTGGACACACCCGAGGCCGATCCGGCGCTGATGGGCGAGCTCGAAGGTCTCAAGAGCCGGCTGGATGCGATTCAGCTGGCGTTCGCAGGTGATCGGACGAAGTCGAGCCGGAACGTCTTTACTCCACCTTCGATCGTCAGTCGCGTGGAGCGCATCGCGTCTGACCAGTGGTATACGACGCAGGCTCCCACTGCGACCCACCGGCAGGCCTACGACTGGGCGTCGGCGGCCTACGAGACGGAGCTCTCCGAGATGAAGCAGCTGGTCGTCGATCTGGAGGCTCTGGAGGAGAAGGCGGATCAAGCCGGGGCGCCATGGACCCCGGGGCGGATGCCCAGCCAATAATACCGAGAGTCTGCATCGAGACGGCCGGCCGTCTGGCCTGTCGCCTCTTCAGTTCTGTGGCCCGCTGCCGGTCTCCTCAGACAGGGTGACAACGGTGCCCCCAAAGCCCCGAGTGCGGACTCGGGAGTAACGTGCATCCATGATGTGAGCTCGTCTCTCGGCCTCGCCGGAAGCGATCTCCATCCATGGAAAACGAACCCAGGACAGAAAGCCCTCCGCCTGGCCGGAGGTCTCCACCTCGGACCAGAGCTCACTCGATCTGACTGCGGGCCAATCGAAGCCAGAGAAGCTCAGCGACCCTTGGCCGAGCCAGGAGATGTGGCCATGGCGCAATCGCCCATCCTGCTCGACTACGAATTCCCAGGCCGTGGGGTTGGCAGGAAGCGGGCCGACCATGAGGTTGTCCAACGGGCTGGAGTCGAGTCGTTGCACCTGGTCGATGACTCGTTGCTCGGTGGCTCGGTGCAGGATGAGCATCGAGAAGACGAAGAGGCTGGCTAGCAGGAGTCCAGCGCAAGCGGTCGTCTGGGATGAGAGGCTAGCGGAACCCGGTCTCCAGACCAGGGCGAGCAGGAGTAGAACGAGAACGGAGAGTACGACAGGCAAGTACGCGGGCGCGCGGCTTGCGACCATCATCACCAGCAGGATCGATACGACAGCAAAACTGGTGAATAGACGGCGGGTCGCTCGACGGCCTGCAAGCCATCCGACCCCGAGAATCAGCCAGAGCCAGGGATCCATGATGAAGACCGAGTCTCCGTAGTACCAGGTGTCGCTGAAGGGCATCCACCAACGCAAGCCATAGACGTTGAGCCAGTCCAGAAATGGGTGCGTCAGGGCTGCCAGATAGCAGAGCCCGAATAGCCAGCCGACCGCCACCGGGGGATCGATCCCTCTGTCACCCCGCAGTCTCTCTCGGATCAGAAAGATCATGGCGAGCAGGGCCGGCAGGACCGCTAGTGCCAGAACTCCGTGAGTCCATCCCCGCCGAAAGCCCAGGGCGAAATCACTGCTGACAAGATACGACAGCACGTCGATATCGGGCAGGTTGGCCCCGATCACCAGGGCCGGTACGGCGTACCGGGTCCGCCGCCCAAGCTGGGTCGCAGCCAGGGAGGCTCCAACGAGGGTATGGGTGACAGGATCCATGGCTCTACCGGCAGTGCTGAACAGGCCGTCTGCGTGGACGGCGTACACTACCAGGGATGCTCTCGGCAGGGTGGAGAAAAGGTCACCGCAATAGATGGCTGCCCGTAGCCATGGTGATCGGAGTCTGTATCGGTGCCTTCATGCTGCTCGAAAGCACCCGGGGATTTCCCTTCTCCAGCATGGGCGACGGGCCCTTCTACTTTGCACCCCTGATCAAGACGCACACCGATGCCTGGCTGAGGGGCTCACCGGGAGCCTACCTGTGGTCTCTTGGAAGTGGCCACAGTGTGTGGGAGAGTGGTCCGCCTGGTCCGCTGTATCTGCTGTACCCGCCTTACACTTTGGCGAACCTCCTGGCGCGACTGATTGGCGAGCCAGTGCTGCTCCTCGAGGTCAGCGCGGCCTTCCATCTTCTGTTGGCAGGCCTGTTCGCAGTATGGCTGCTGCCGGCGTCTTATCGAGGCATCGACCGTGGTCTGGTGGCCAGTCTCGTCGCCGTGCAACCGGCCCCGATCATGCTCGGTGCAAACTGGACACCCTACCTCTCTTCGTATCCATGGTTCGTTGCATTGCGCTGGCTGTGTGAGCCAGTCGACGGACAGGGCGAGTGGCCGCGCTCTCACCGCTTCGCCCTGCTCGTGGCGAGCTTGGGCTTTCTCGTTACAGCCCATCCACAGATGCTAGCTTTAGGTCTTTGCGTCGCATGCACCCGATGTGTTGCAGGGAATGGTGAACTCAGACTTCGTTTGCGGAGACTGGGATGGTTCGTTGCGGCCCAGCTCCCTGCGATCTTGCCGATGGCGTTTATCTACTTGGCCTCGCTGAAGGCCACGCCCAACTGGATGGCTGGGCGCGAACAGGGAGCCTTTCTACTGCGAGATGGTCAGTCGATCGCGACGGTGCTGCATGGGCTGTTCCTGGGAAACCTTGTCGAGAACCAGGGCCTCGCAGTGTGGGAGGGGGTATCCTGG
>JAUWSP010000170.1 GCA_030610025.1 Acidobacteriota bacterium
CCTCGCCTTTCAGATAAGGCAGCATGTTGTAGCCGTCGAGATGCACCTTGTAGGTGCGTCCGATCGCCTGAACACCACCCTGGACCAGTTGCTCCTTGATGTCGGGCTCGCCCACAGCCGCCAGGAGAGTGGGCAGCATGTCCTCGTGAGAGAAGATGGCGTTCTCTTGAGTACCCGGCTCGATAACACCTGGCCAACGGATCAAAGTCGGTACGCGGTAGCCACCCTCCCAATTGGTGTTCTTCTCACCCCGGAAGGGGGTCGTCCCGCCGTCAGGCCAGGTAAATGTTTCTGCGCCGTTGTCGGTCGAATACATGACGATGGTGTTCTCAGCGATGCCGAGCTCGTCCAGCTTGTCGAGAATCTCTCCGACATGCCCATCGTGCTCCACCATCCCGTCCGGGTAGACACCGAGTCCGGTGACGCCCTCGGACTCGGCCTTGAGTCGCGTCCACACATGCATCCGGGTGGAGTTCCACCACAGGAAGAAGGGTTTGTCGGCAGCATGAGCGCGTTCCATGAAGTTGATGGCCGCATCAGTGACCTCCTGGTCGACGGTCTCCATCCGCTTCATGTTTAGCGGGCCTGTGTCTTCGACCTTACCGTCGGAAGTCGACTTGATCACTCCACGCGGGCCAAAAGTCTCCTTGAATGTGCGGCCGTCCGCCAACACCATGTCAGCCGGATAGTCGACGTTCTCAGGCTCGTCTTCAGCGTTGAGGTGATAGAGGTTACCGAAGAACTCGTCGAAGCCGTGGTTGGTGGGCAGGTGCTCATCGCGATCACCAAGATGGTTCTTGCCGTACTGACCTGTCATGTAGCCGTGGTTCTTGAGCAGGCCGGCAATGGTTGGATCCTCCGTGAACATCCCTTCCGCCGCTCCGGGCAGCCCGACCTTTGTCAGACCGGTGCGGATGGGTGCCTGACCGGTGATAAACGCCGCGCGACCGGCAGTGCAGCTCTGCTGCCCATACCAATCCGTAAACAGCGCACCCTCCTTCGCGATGCGGTCGATATTGGGCGTCTTGTAGCCCATCATCCCCTGGTTGTAGGCACTGATGTTCCAAAGGCCAATGTCGTCACCCCAGACGACGACAATGTTGGGCTTGTCCTGGGCCATGGCAGCCGTGGCCGCGGTCAGACCAGCCGCGAGCACCAAAGCCACTGCAATTTTGCTTCCTCTCATTCAGATAGCTCCTCTCTGTTGAATCGTCTCTCTTGACTCGGTCGATATGACAGAACCTCGATTGTCTGCTCCTGGTTGTGCTTCCGTAGTCAAGCCCTCAGCGCTTGCACGAGATGCCTTCAGCGGTGCGGGCCTCTCGGACTTCGAGAATCGCCTGATCGGCCACTACGCTCGCCTGCTGAGCTGTGTCGACATCGTCGTCGAGCTCGGTCAGGCCGGTGAACAACTCGTTGGCGGTCTTCTGGTCCTTCTGGTCGACCGCAACGAGGGCTTCGATCCAATGCCCCGCGAGGGCGAAGTCGGGGTTCTCCGACGTGGCCCCAGCCTTGGCGAGCAGCTCCGCACGATCGTGCTGGCAGTCCACCAGGGCATCGAGTGCATTCGTGTTGTCCTGGCCGATGGCCGCGATCCACTCCTCTTCCGTCTGAGGAAGATCGTAGGCCTCGCGCTCGGCGTCTTTCTGACGCAACTCCTCGAGCTCCGCCTTGTTTGCCTTCTTTTTCTTATTGGAGTCGGAGATGGCGCCACCCGCGGCGCCGCCGGCCGCGCCCACTGCGGCACCGACCACCGCTCCACCAAGGTCGCCCCCTACCAGCAAGCCGAGAATGGCTCCGCCGGCAGCCCCTCGGCCGGCCCAGCGGCCGGTGCCACTTTTGGCGAGAAGTGGTGTGCTCGCCAGGGCGACCACGAGGGCAAGACTCGTCAGTTTCTTAGCTCGGTTCATACGGAGATCCTTCCCATGAATGACTCTTTGTGTAACGAGCGCATGGTCCCGTGAGACAACGACCTCGTACGGGGGCTGCATACTATCAGAGGTGATTGATGTCGTGATGTTATAGAGCTTGATGCTATGATGTCACAATGAGAACAACGGTGCGAATCGAAGACGATCTACTTCTCGAGCTCAAAGACAAAGCCGCCCGAGAGAGTTCCTCTCTTACCAGGGTCTTCAATCAGACCCTGAGAGCCGGCCTGCGAGCCGAGCAGGACACGAAGAAACCTCGCCGCCGCTACCATGAGAAGACCCATTCGTTGGGTGTCCCTCGGGTCGACCTCACCAAGGCACTGTCTCTTTCCGCGCAACTGGAAGACAACGAATCTCTTCGCAAGGTGCAGCTGCGCAAATGAAGCTTGTCGACCTCAATGTCCTGCTCTACATCGTCAACGAAGACGCGGTTTATCACCAGGCGTCTCTCGACTGGTGGGAAGAGACTCTACAGGGAGATGAGCCTGTAGGCCTCACCTGGGTGGTCCTGCTCGGCTTTCTTCGGCTGAGTACGAACCCGGCCATCTTTCCTTCTCCTCTCGACTCCGAAACCGCGCTTGCCAAGGTCGGAACCTGGTTGTCTCTCGACCAGACTCGCCTCGTCCGGGAGAGCGACGACCACTGGCATATCCTCAGCCGCCTTCTCTCCGCAACCGGCAGCGCCGGGAACCTGATAACGGATGGGCACCTGGCCGCTCTCGCCATCAGTCATGGCGCAACTCTCGTCTCCTTCGACAACGACTTCTCCCGCTTCTCGGGCCTGCGTTGGGAGAGCCCACCGAGGTAGGCCCCGGCTCGTGCTCCTTCAGTTGCACGCTCACCGGCTAGACGAGGTCGGCCCCTGCCGGTCGAACCGGCGACGAAGGAGGCGCGCCACGGGAAGATACAGCAACCACGCCAGATTCCACCAGAGCTCTCCAAAGTAGGCGAAGGGCAAGGTGATCAGCGCCGTAACCGGCTCGGTGAAGGCCTCGATCTGCACACCCACCGACTCCTCTTCGGAGATCCCCTCCCGTACCAGACCTTGCCGCCGTGCCAACCACCAGCTCGCCGCAGTAGCCAGGCCAATCAGCGCCACCGCCACACTCTCTCCAGCCCTGGCGCTCGCGCCCTCGACCTCGGCGCCGACCCGAACTACATACAGCAGGATAAGAAGAGACAGCACAGAGACGATTGTGAGCGTCACATGGGCACCGCTGGTACGCTCGAGGCGCGCCATTTGATCGGTGCCCCTGAGCCAATAGAGGATGATGAAGACCACGGCAATCAACATGGCCAACAGATTGCCGGAGTGCTCGGCCCACAGATCCAGAATCCAGATTCTGCCGCCGCTCTGCGAGCTCTCAGCGGGCAGCGGCAGCCACTCCACGAGCAGAATCAACGCCACGGCATAGACGCAATCCGTAAGAGTCCCCAGTCGCCGCAGTTGTTCCTTGGCCACCTCCAGCTTGGTCTTCTCACTCATGGCAGTTTCTCCACAGGCTGCTCGCTTTCGCCCACAAGGTCACCAGACCTCGCGCCGACATCTCCTGGCGTCGGCGGTTGGCCGGCGAGCTCCTCATCGGCAACGAAGACCGTGTCGACGGTCCAGCTGGGGTGAAGCTGTTGGATCCCGGCGTTGATCCGGCGGCGGATCTCGTCGAGCTCTTCGACCTGCCCGACTCGAAACTCCGGCGACACCACCACGTGGGCCAACAGATACGAGACTCGGCCCACCCTGACCATTCGCAGATAGTTCTTCTCGAAGGGGTAGCCGGCCACCAATTCGTGGAAGCGGCTCTTCACCTCTTCTTGTACGGCCGGCTCCGGCGAGATGAAAAGGAGCTCACCGATAGCGTCGCGAACGATCCGCACTGGCTCAGGAATCACCAGCAGAACCAGCACAGCGACCAGGACCGGATCGACATAGGGCATCAGATGTGACCACTGCGATCTCTCGAGGAACATCGCAGCGATAAACGCCAACAGCACCGCCCCGCTCAAGATGCCATCGATCCTCCAGCTGCGAGCATCGACCTCGAGTAGGGGGGAGCCCGTTCTCTTGGCTGCGCGCGTCTGGATGACGGCCAGCAGCAGAGCCCCGATCATCGCCACGATGCTGTAGACCACCGCCCAGCCGAGGCTGATCTCCCGACCGCCATGAAAGAGCGCTCCGATCGCCGAGATCAGGGCGATCGCGCACAGACCCAGGATCAAGAGCCCTTTGACGGAATTGAGCAGCGGCTCGAAGCTGTAGTAGCCGAAATGAAAGACCTCGTCTTCGGCCTTCGTGACGAGACGCGAGACACGAAGGGTCAGCAGACTCATCACGAACGCGATGAGCGAGAAGAAACCATCCAGCAGAATGGCCTCGGATTGGGTTATCAGACCGAATCCGAGGCCCAAGGCTGCGAAGAAAACGTTGCCCCAGACCGACAATCGAAGGGCATCGCGCTCCGCACTTTCAGGCATGGCTAGACACGTCGCTCCCGCTCATTTCATCTCTCCTATTCACTTGTCACGCTCTTCATCCAACCGGAATCGAGTAGGTGGCATTGATGCGATACGAGTTCTTGACAGCGCTACCCTCCCAACCTTTGTAGATCAAGCTGGTCCGGTACTCACCATAGAAGTTCCAGGTGTGCTTCTCCTTGACAAACACTCTGCCCAGTCGAAATGCAATGGGTATGTAGAGTTGGCCCGACTCCCAGTCGTATTGCGCCACCATGTCTCCATTGGAAACATACCAACCCTTGGCCAGCTTGTAGTTGACGATCGGCACGATGCCGAGCGGGTTGGTGTCGTTTGGGGGGCCCGGAGGGCGTTGCTGATCCGGTTCGATCGCGCGCCATACCTGGGTCACGAGAATGCCATAGAACCAGTTGCCCTTGGCGTTGACCACTGCCATTGCCAGGCCATACCCCCACTCGTCGCGGGCAACCTCCTCGTCGCCGGGTAGCGTCACCAGGGGGCCGATGCCAAAGCGACCGCTTCCCCAATCCCAACTTTTCGGGATGATCAGGCCGAAAATCTCGGTGTTGCCGATGCCCGACTGACCCTGCGGGTTCTCGTAGTGGCGCAAGGTCAGGCGCGGCAAGATCGTGAAGCCCTTCAAGGGAATGGGTGCCACGATCCGCAGCTGTGCGAAGTCCGTGTTACCTGGCTTACGGGTTTGACCGTTTGCGAGGATGTCTTCGTGATAGCTCGGCATCGTCTGGTAGGCGAATTGGAACGACCACTGGGTGGCCGTGGAGTCCAACGCCATGGTCGCGCGGTCCTCCTCCGACATCTCGGAGACCTCCTCAGCCACTTCCTCACTGTCGTCTGCACCTGCCGCTGTCGCCTCCTGCTGTTCCTCCTGCGCTGCGCCGGGTCCAGACATACATAGCCCGAGCACAAGAACCATCCCGAGGACTCTGAGTCTTCGCTGTTCGAAAATCTTCATGCTCTCGCTCCTTTTCCTTGTGCCGGCACTCGCCGTCGACGGGAACCGTCCGAGATCATCTCCAGCCATCCCAGGAGTACTGAGATGCGATCGACATCGTGTCACAGTCGCCGCCGGCACGGCGTGTTGCGGTGTTTCCGAGACCCAAGACAATACCTTGTGATCCCGCATGAAGAAACCAGGGGTCTCAGCCAAAGAACTGAGCTCCGGTTGAACCTGGAAACTGGAGTCCCGATCCAGACAACCAAATCGAGAGCATGAAAAAGACTGGGCGTCCTCGAGGGACGCCCAGTCATGAATCCGAGTCCCGTGGGGTCTATTGCCCCGGTGGTACCAGTTGCTCCAGGACCTTGTCGATGGTGAAGGAGGCAGCCTCCTGCCTTGGCGGGTATTCCTTGAAGGTCGCCAGGAACTTGCCCACATATTCCGATGCAGGTAACAGCAGGAAGACTCGATCGAGGTACCAGTCCCAATAGGTGTTCGAGGTAATCGTCGCCTTCTCGTAAGGATCGGTTCGCAGATTGAACAGCCATGGCATCCGAGTGAAGGTGTACGGCTCGCTCCAGATGTTCAAGGTGCCCTCGGCCCGCTGCTGGGCGAACACGACCTTCCAGTTGTCGTAGCGCAGCCCCGTGAGGTCACCATCGTCGGAGAAGTAGAAGAACTCCTTGCGCGGCCCCTTGTCGGTCTGGCCAGTCAGGAATGGCAGGAAGTTGTAGCCATCGAGATGCACCTTGAAGTTCTTGTCGCCGGCCTGAAGACCCCCGAGTAGCTCCTCCTTGACGCCCGTGTCACCGACTGCGGCCAACAGGGTCGGCATCCAGTCCATATGCGACATGATCTCGTTGGAAACCGACCCAGGCTCGATCCTGCCAGGCCAGCGAACCATCGCAGGTACCCTGTAGGCCCCCTCCCATTTGGAGTTCTTCTCATTGCGGAAGGGCGTCATGGC
>JAUWSP010000185.1 GCA_030610025.1 Acidobacteriota bacterium
ACTCGCCCTCGGAAACCTGGCCTTCAGAAATCTGGCCTTCGGAAACGCGGTAGAGCGCAGAGACCTCCGTTATCAGTTCAACGACCCTCAGCACGGTCGCCTCACCCGAAGCCGGCTCAATCGTGACCAGGCCACCTTCGATCCTGATGGAAGCACCCTCCACGGCGTCACCGCCCAGCAAGAGGCCGGGAATCTCTCTCATGATCTCGGCTCGGATGTTCTCTTCGATCCGAGGCGACAGCTCGAGATGAACGGCGGCCAGCAGGGCACCGAAGACTCCGGCCATCAGCAGGATGAGCCACGCCTGTCCCAGATAGCTGTTGCGAAGCCGGCTCACGATTCGATGCTCCTCTTTGAGACCCTCTCCACTCAGGCGTCGGCGGGCAGTCCACCGAGGGGTTTCGGAATCGTCACGCGGTTGATCAGGGGAACGACCGCGTTCATCAACAACACGGCGAAGACCACTCCTTCCGGATAGTTGGAGAACAATCGGATCACCACGACGAGAGCCCCCAGTCCAGCCCCGAAGATCACCTGGCCGCGGCCCGTGAGAGGGCTGGTCACCGGATCGGTGGCGATGAAGAAGGCCGAGAAGACGAGGGCGCCGCTGGTCAGATGCTGCAGCACGGTCAACGGTGTTTCCGGCAGCAAGAGATTGGCGATGGCCGCCACGACGGCGGCCGAGGCGATCATGCTGACGGGAATCAGCCATACAGCCGAGCGTCGGAGGCAGAGATAGAGCCCCCCCACCAGACAGGCCAAAACGCTGGTCTCGCCCAGAGAGCCGTTGGCGTTGCCGACGAACAGGGCCCAGATCCCCGGCACGCTGCCCGAGAGCTCCTTGGCCGCCGTCAACGGGGTGGCCTGGGTAAGGATCTCGAGCGTGGCTCCGGACCGTACGTAGGCGGTGGCGCCGAGGGACGAGGCGAAGCTGATCATCACGAAGGCCCGCCCGACCATGGCCGGATTGAAGATGTTCTGACCCAGGCCTCCGAAGACCGCCTTGCCGAAGCCGATCGCCACTATCGACGCGACCACACCCCCAGACCCGGGGGCGCTCCAGGGCAGCGAGAGGCCCAGAATCACTCCGGTGACAATGGCCGAGGTGTCCTGGAGCGATGGTCTCGAGCCTCTCCAGAGGCTGGTGAGCACCTCCACCGCCAGGCAGCTCACCACGCAGATGCCGACTTGCAGCACGGCGAACCACCGGAAAGGTAGAGCGCCATCGCCATCACAGGTACGAGCGCGATCAGGACGTCGACCATCAGGCGCTGCGTTGTGAGCCCAGAGCTCGAAAGATGGGGCCCCGGAGCTACCTGCAGACGCGGTTCGATCGGCGCTTCCTTTTGGGCAGCCTTCTTCGGTGTCGCCGGGGCTTTGTTGGGGGCCTCTACCATGGCATCCGATCCACTTGTCAGACTCGAGCCGCAGCCAGGTGGGCCTTGCCCATTCGAATGAGCAGCACCAGCGGGATCTGCGCCGGGCACTGGTAGGCACAGCAGCCGCACTCCATGCAGGCGTTGATGTAGTAGCGTTCCGCCAGGTTCCAGGCGCCCTTCCGAGCTGCCAGAGCGATCCTCGTCGGCACGAGATTCAGGGGACAGGCATCGACGCAGAGGCCACAACGCACGCAGGAGGTCTCCTCGAACTGCTGGAGATCCTCACCAGTCAGCACCGTGATGCCGCTCGTGCCCTTGGTGACGGGAGTGTCGAGGTCGCCCAGGGTGAAGCCCATCATCGGCCCGCCGGCGAGAACCCGGACCGCGTCCGGGGTCAGCCCACCTGCTATTTCGATCAACTCGCCGTAGGAGATACCGAGAGGAGCCAACAGGTTCTTCGGCTGGGCTACGCCACGACCCGTTACCGTGACAATGCGGTGCGTCATGGGTTTGCCCCGGAGCACGGCTCGTGCAATAGCGGCCGCGGTCGCCACGTTGACCACGACCACACCGACGTCCAGTGGCAGGCCGTTGGCTGGGACGGCGCTTCCCACGAGAACGGGACCGAGCTGACGTTCGGATCCTTGAGGGTACTTCGTTCTGACGACCCGGATCTCGATGTCGGTACTCTCCGCAGCCTTTGACAGCGCTTCGGCGGCGTCCCTCTTGTCATCCTCGATGCCGATGAGGATCCGGCGTGCGCCGACTGCGGAGGCCGCCAACAGAGCACCGGTGACGATGGGTCTTGGAGCCTCTAGCATCAATCGGTAGTCCGCCGTCAGATAGGGCTCGCATTCACAGCCGTTGACCACCAGGGTGTCGATGGGCCTTGCCGGGTTGAGGGCCAGCTTGATGTGAGTCGGAAAGGCGGCGCCCCCCATCCCCACGAGCCCGGCGTCCCTCACGGCCTGGAGGATGAGGTCGGGCCGCGGCAGGTCGAGTCTGAGAGTCGGCCACTCTCCCCCGTAGATGTCGTCGAGTAGGGCTTGTCCCTCCAGTTGCTCGTCGCCGGCCTTGATCGGAACCGTCGGAACACGCCGGCCGTTGGGCAGGGTGGCAGCGGATTCCTTGGTCACCTTGCCAGAGATGCTGGCGTGCGCGAACGCGGATACAGGAGCCTCGGAGGTGCCTACCAGGTCCCCGGCTACGACTTCGTCCCTGGACTTTACGACCGCTTCGCAAAGAGCCCCGACATGTTGCAGCAGCGGGATGCGAACCTGTTTCGGTGTGGGGACGACCTCGATCGGTTGGTCCCGGGTCAACAGCTTCGAGGAGGGAGGGTGAATGCCACCAGAGAAGCTGCGGCGCGTCGGGGTGACGCGGTTGGGCTGAGCGACGCTCATGGACCCTCCGACCAACGCCGTTGCAGGATTCTGGCGATCAGGACAGCGGTGGCAGTGGCCACTAGAAGGCCGCTGCTGGCTCCGGCCAGTTGTCGAAGGGCGCCCTCGCCGGCCAGGAGCGCTCCGAGAAGAGCTGCCGCCAGGGGAAGCAGGAAGTAGCCGATCGATGCGACCACCAGGCTGCCGCCCTGCAGAGGTCGCTCCGAGCGGAGAGAGGCTTCAGCCTCGCCGGTCTGGGGATCGCAGCCCGTGCAGTCGGTCGGGCATTGGGGAGAGGGTCGATAGGCGCTCACCCGCTCATCGCGCCCGTCGAGGGTGCGTTGTGAGAGGTTGGGAGCAGACGCGCCCTCGAGCGGGCCGGTAGCGCTAGCCATCGGCCTTCAGTATCCTGCCAGCAGACTCCTTCTGCAACGGTTGAAAGGGCGGATCGGACTCAGCTAAATGTTGTAGTCCCGGGCCTGCTCGAGTGGCCGCGCTTCAGGATTCGGCGCGGCCAATCTCCTCCAGTGTCACGAGACCGACCCGCAGCGCGTAGAGGGCTGCCTGAGTGCGATTCCCGAGGCTGAGCTTGGCGAGGATGTGGCTGACATGAGTGCGGACGGTCGCCTCGCTGATAAACAGCTTCTCCCCGATCTGTTCGTTGGTGAGGCCGCGCGCCACCAGCTTCAAGACTTGCAACTCGCGATCGCTCAACGGATCCGCTGGCGGTGTCGGCTCGAGATCGGTGGAGAACTCCTGAAGCAACCGCCTGGCGACAGCTGGCGTCAGTGCGGATTGACCCTCGGCAGCCTTGTGGATGGCTTGCACCAGGTCCGCCGGGCTGGTGTCTTTCAACAGGTAGCCCAGGGCTCCCGCTCGGACCGCCGGAAAGAGCTTGTCATCGCTGCCGAAGCTCGTGAGAACGAGGACGTGAGATGACAGGCCTCGTTCGCGGATCTCTCGAATAGCCTCCACACCATCCATCTCAGGCATGACCAGGTCCATGAGGATGACATCGGGTTTGAGGCTTTCCGCCAGGGCGAGGGCCTCACGTCCGTTTTCGGCCTGGCCGAGAACTTTGATGTCGGGCTCTGTTTCCAGCAGAGTGATGATGCCGTGACGAACGATTTCATGGTCGTCCACAACTAATACCGTGATGGGTTGCTTGCTCATAAGGCTGCTCCAGGGGAGCCACCCGGTGCGGGCGGCAGGTTTTTTAAAGGCACCTCGACGCGTATCAAGGTACCGCTTCCCGGGTGGCTGTCGATGAACAGCAGCCCACCCATCGCCGTGGCCCGTTCTTCGAGACCCAGTAGGCCCAGACCTCCGCGCTGTCTGGCGACCACAGTGTCGAACCCGAGCCCATTGTCGGTGATCTCGAGGGCGGCTGAGCCCTCTGACTGACGAAGCTCCACCTGGATCCTGGTGGCCTCCGCGTGCTTGAGGATGTTGTTGAGCGACTCCTGGGCGATGCCGTACAGCCCCTTCTCGATGGCTCCCGGCAGCGATATCGAGCTGTCGGTCAGGAGCTCGGTCTTGATGCCGGCGCGGCCCTCGACGGCTGCCAGCCGCGCCTGTAGTGCCGCCGCAAGGCCCTTCTTTTCCAGCATCGGCGGCCGCAGTTCGAAGACCAGAAGACGCATCTCACGCAGGGCTTCGAGCGAGGTCTTTTGCAGCTCCTTCATCAAGTCCTTTGCCTTGTCGGCCTGGTTGGCGTCGAGGAGTCGAGAGGCCGCCTCGCTGTACATCGTGACACCGTAGAGCGACTGGGTCACCGAATCGTGAAGCTCGTGCGCCAACCGCTGGCGATCCTCCAGAACGGCGATGCGCTCGTGCTGTTCATGAAACCGCGCATGCACGATGGCGGCACTGGCACCTTCCGCGAAGGGCCTCAAGATTCGCAAGTCTCCTTCTTCGCAGTCCTCGGTCCTGCCGGTCAGGAGAAGGGTTCCGATGGTCTGCCCCTTGACTGCCAACGGAATCGCGATCTCGGAGGGTCTCGGGTCGGAGACCATTCGCAGCAGCTGCTCGGTGGCTATCGAAGCTGCGTTGCCTGCGGTTGCCCGGCGCGGGTCCTTCGACCCGTCATGGAGTAACGCGACTGCGCCTTCGGTTCCAACAATGCGCTGCGCTTCCCGAGCGGTGATCGCCAATACGTCATCGACACTTTGCATCTCGAGAAGGGCCTGGGTGGAGCTCTGGAGGCGATCGGCCTCCTCGAGGTATTGCTGAGCCTCGTCGTATTTCAGGGCATTGTCTACAGCAGGCGCAACCGCCTTGGAGATTCCCGAGACCAGACGGAGCTCGTCGGGCTCGAAGTCGCACTCACGGTCGAACGAGAGGCCCACGGCGAGCGCCAGTACCTCGCCAGCCAGCGCGATGGGAATGGAGACCACGGTCTTGATCTCGGCCACGTCCTGTGGGTCCCCGAAAGCAGTAGGGGCCTCGTCGCCGCAGAAGGCTGTGAGAGCTCCTGACGCCAGCGCTTTGGAGGCCAGAGGCTCCGTCTCTTTGAATGGTCTTCCGAGGAGAGGGATCAGATCGGGTCGCTCGGGGCCCTCAATCGAGCCCCGGGGTACAAAGGACTCGTCGTTCTTGTTGCGGAGATAGACCGCGCAGTGGGACAGATTCAGGGCGCGCGCCAAACCTCGTGCGATGGAGGTCAGAATGACATCGAGATCCAGGGAACCACCACTGGTCTCGGCGGCATCCAGCATGAGGGCCAGCCGATCCTTCTCGTGGCGCACGGACTGGCGCATGCCTTTGGCGAAGAGGTCGGCGAACCGACCGGCAGCCGAACGCAGGATGCGGTCGAGCTGCAAGATCGCATCGCTCGTCGCAGCGGGGTCTTCTCGAAAGTTGTCGAGAATGGATGGCAGGGCCGCTTCCTTGAGAGAGAGTATCCCTTCGACGACCTCGTAGATCGCGAAGCCCATCTCTCAGCGCTCCCGGCTGAGGGTCTCGGCGCGATCCATCAAGGGCTGTGGAGAGCCCTCTTCCAGGCTTCGGACCAGGTCCGAGAGGCTGGCCGCAACCCAGGAACGCAACTCCTCGACGGATCTTTCCTGGTAGTGGCTGCCGACCTGACTTTGCAAGTCCTCCACCGTCCGGGTGAGGATCGTGTCCGATTGTGCTCGGAGGAGCTGAGCCAGGGTGGGGGAAGCAAGCGTTCTGGTCATGGACCTCGCGGCCGATCGAGATGAGGGGAAAGTCCTGCTCGCGACATCACTCTCGGTTCACCGCCGAGAATAGCAGGCAACGACCGTCGCTTCCCCTGCCACGCAGAGCAAGCAACACCGATTCCAATATCG
>JAUWSP010000426.1 GCA_030610025.1 Acidobacteriota bacterium
CCGCTGCGGGGGTTCGAATAGGCTGAGAGCTGCGTCTTCTTGATGGTGCCCTTTTCCGTCGCAAAGATCAGGTTGTGGCTGGCGGGAAAGTCCCGCACCGCCACTGTCGTCGCGATGTTCTCTTGCTTCTCGAGGTTCAGGAGATTGACGATTGCCTTGCCCTTGGAAGCCGGGCCCATCTGGGGAATCTCGTGCACCTTCAGCCAGTGCACGCGCCCGGTCTCGGTGAAGACCAGGATGTAGCTGTGGGCCGAGGCTACGTAGAGATGCTCGACGTAGTCGTTGTCCTTGGTCACCATTCCCATTCGGCCCTTACCACCCCGATGCTGCGCCCGGTACAGGGACAGGGGCGACCGTTTGACGTAACCCGTCTTGGTAACCGTGATCACCATGTCTTCATCGGCGATCATGTCCTCGATGGTGATATCCCCGGTTTCGGGAATGATCTCCGTCCGTCGCGGGTCGCCGTAGGATTTCTTGATGGCCTCGAGATCTTGGCGAATCTCCTCGAGCACCAGGTGGTCGGAGGCCAGGATGGCTCGCAGTTGCTCGACCAACTCCATGAGCTCCTTGTACTCCTCCACCACCTTCTGACGCTCCAGGCCGGTGAGCTTCTGGAGCCGCATGTCCAGAATCGCCTGCGCCTGGACCTCGCTCAATGCGAAGCCCTCCATCAGGCGGACGCGCGCTTCCTTGGGCGTCTGACTGGCCCGAATCGTCGTGATCACCTCATCGAGATGGTCGAGCGCCTTGAGGATTCCCTCCAAGATGTGAGCCCGCTCCTCGGCCTTTCTGAGGTCGAAGCGGGTGCGTCGCACCACCACCGTCTTGCGATGGTTGAGGAAGTGGGCCAGTATCTGCTTGAGGTTGAGAACCTTGGGCTGGTTGTCGACGATGGCCAACAGGATGATGCCGAAGGAGCTCTGCATCTGTGTCAGCTTGTAGAGCTGGTTGAGGATGACTTCCGGCACCTCGCCCCTCTTGACCTCGATGACAATCCGGATACCATCCCGGTTGGATTCATCCCTCAGATCGCGGATTCCCTCGAGGCGCTTCTCACGCACGAGGCCGGCAATCTGTGTCAGCAGCTTGGCCTTGTTGACCTGGTATGGGATTTCGCTGACGATGATCGACTGTCGATCGGTCCGGGCGTGGGTCTCGATCGAGGCCCGAGCCCGCATCCGGATGCCGCCTCGACCCGTGTGGTAGGCGCTGTGGATTCCATCCAGACCATGGATGAAGCCACGGGTGGGAAAATCTGGACCTGGAATGGCCTGCAACAACTCCTGGATCGTCATCTCCGGACGGTCGATGAGCATGATGAGGCCATCGATGACCTCTCCCAGGTTGTGTGGCGGAATGTTGGTCGCCATGCCGACCGCGATGCCGGTCGAGCCATTGACCAGAAGATTCGGGAATCTGGCAGGCAGCACCACGGGCTCCATCAGTGAGCCGTCATAGTTCTCCACCCAGTCGACCGTCTCTTTATCGATGTCCTCCTTCAGCAGCTCCTCGGCGAGCTTCGTCATGCGCACTTCGGTGTAGCGCATCGCCGCAGCGGAGTCGCCGTCGACAGAGCCGAAGTTGCCCTGCCCATCCACCAACAGATAGCGCAAGGAGAAATCCTGGGCCATCCGCACCACGGTGTCGTAGATCGCCGCATCGCCGTGCGGGTGGTACTTACCCATGACCTCACCGACGATCCGGGCCGATTTCTTGTAGGGCTTCGAGGCGGTGCTGCCGCTCTCGAACATGCCGTACAGGACCCGCCGATGAACCGGCTTCATGCCATCTCGCACATCGGGCAGAGCACGGCCCACGATGACGCTCATGGCGTAATCGATATAACTCCTCTTCAACTCGTCTTCGATATCTACCGGTGTGGAGTTGTCGAACGGAAGAACGCGGTCGTTTTCACTCATTTAGATGTCCAGAGTCCTGGCGTTGAGAGCATTGCGCTCGATAAAGTCCCGGCGTGGCGCCACCTGGTCCCCCATCAGCACGCTAAACAGGTCGTCGGCCCCCACCTCGTCTTCGATTCTCACCTGCAGCAGACGGCGCTTCTCGGGGTCCATCGTGGTCTCCCAGAGTTGCTCCGCGTTCATCTCGCCGAGGCCCTTGTAGCGCTGAATCGACAGTCCTTTGCTGGCACCCGCGTAGAGGGTCTCGAGGGCTTCCGTCAGGGTCGCCACCTCGATCTCTTCGTCGCCCTTGTGCAACACGAAGCCCGTCGCCTCGAGCGCCTCCATTCCGTGTCGGTTTCGTACCATCGAGCGATACTCGGCGGTCGAAACGAGGTCCCAATCGAGCTTGACCTCTCTTTCCACGCCATCCCGGCGGCTGACGAACTGGATATAGCCGGCGCCATGCTCCTCGTCGTCCCCGACCTCGACACGGTGGAACCCCGACGCCTCGACGATGTGGGCGATCTCGGCCAGTCGGGCCTTGTCTGCGAGCGCCTTCTTGTCTTTCAAGCCTTGCAACAGGGCGACGCGTAGCGCATCTTCGGGATAGCCGCGAGAGACGAGCCTGTCCATGTCGGCCCGGAACCCTTCGACCTGCTCCAGGAATGTCGCCAACCGGGCGCCGCTCAAGCTCTTCTGCTTGCCGTCGATCTCGACATCCATCTTCCACGACTCCTGGATCCGTTCGACCAGAAATCCGTTGTATTCGCCCTCGTCTTTGAGATAGGTCTCTGTCTTCCTGCCCTCCGCAACCTTGTAGAGCGGAGGTTGGGCGACATAGAGATAGCCGCGTTCGATGATCTCCTTCATCTGACGGAAGAAGAAGGTCAGGATCAGGGTTCGGATATGGCTTCCATCGACGTCGGCGTCACACATGATGATCACCTTGTGATATCTCAGCCGGCTGATATCGAAATCCTCTTTACCAATTCCCGTTCCCAGGGCCGAGATCAACGTCTTGATCTCCTCCGAGGAGAGCATCTTGTCGAACCGCGCCTTCTCGACGTTGAGGATCTTTCCCTTCAGTGGCAGCACCGCCTGGAACCGTCGCTCACGACCCTGTTTGGCAGTACCGCCGGCCGATTCTCCCTCCACCAGGAACAACTCGGAGAACTCGGGGTTTCGCTCGCTGCAGTCGGCCAACTTGCCGGGCAAATTCGAGGAATCCAACGCACCTTTGCGGCGGGTGAGCTCACGAGCCTTGCGGGCGGCTTCGCGGGCCCGGGCGGCATCCACTGATTTGAGAATGATCTTCTTCGCGATCCGTGGGTTCTCTTCGAGAAAAGACCCAAGCCGATCGTTGACCACCTGCTCGATCCAACCCTTGACCTCGGAGGAGACCAGTTTGTCCTTGGTCTGGCTGGAGAACTTCGGATCGTGGATCTTCACCGAGACGACGGCAGTCAGACCCTCGCGAACGTCGTCGCCGGTCAGGTTCTCCTTCAAGTTCTTGAGCAGGCCGGCCGAATTGGCGTAGGCATTGACCGTTCGTGTCAGCGCCGACCTGAAGCCCACCAAATGGGCTCCACCATCACGATTGTTGATGGTGTTGGTGAAACAGAAGACCTTTTCCTGGTAGCCGTCGTTCCACTGTA
>JAUWSP010000367.1 GCA_030610025.1 Acidobacteriota bacterium
AGACGCAGAAGTACGGAATCCAGAGATCCTCGAGGTCCCACGAGCCGCCACCTTTCTCGATCGATGCAGTGATGCGTCGGCCGGCAAGCAGCGAAGCGAACGGCAGCGTGTAGTCGAGGAGCGACCGGAAGTGATGGGAGACGGTGGCCAACGCCTCCTCCGCTGACTGTCCCTGGGCCGTGGGAGCGGCAACCGGAGCCCCGATACTGCTGCCGCCGATCATGTCGACCGGGATGCCCAACTCCTCCATGGCACGGATAACCCCCAGGTGGGCAAAACCGCGAGCTCCCCCACCTCCGAGAACCAGTCCGACGGCCCGGTCACCAAGGATGCGTGCCAGGCGCTCCACGTCTCCTACATGATTCCGGCGAACGTGAAACACCGACTCGGCCTGACGCATGTCGAGCCACTGGGAAGTTCCCCTCGGCCTGTCACAGTCCGTCGGGTGCAACAGAACCAGGCTGCGCTGCGGGGCGCGAGTACCCTGCCATCGGGCCTCGAGACGTTGCTCGATATCCCCCTGCTCCGGGTCACCAGTGGCGTTGGCGAAATACAGACAGCGGTCCGACTGTCGGGCACACCTCTCGGTCCAGGACGACCAGGTCGAATCAGCCACGTAGAGAACGAAGCGGTAGTTCTCTTCGCGCTCGTGCAGCCAGCGAGACAGTCGCAGGTAGGTCGGGTCTCGATCAGAGGATTGGGCTATGCCCCTGACGCCGAGAGCCCTATCGACTTCTGCGCTGGTGAGGAGTGCCACCGAACCGTGCTCTTCGAGATGCTTGACCAGTTGGCGAAGTAACGGCTCGAAATCGAGGCCAGGGTCCAAAGCCACGAGTCCGGTACAGGAACCTCTCTTGTGCTCCGGGACGTGAACATGGCTGTGGCGTTGCAGCCGGTCGGCGATGATGTGAGACAGATTGCGTAGGGACTCGGGGCGCCTCTCGATCAACCGGTGGAAACCCCGCCTCGACAGGCGAGCCAGGTCCGTGTCGCGAACCGCGAAGACGGTAGCCGAGCGGCTGTCGCCGGTCAGCAGGGCCATCTCACCCAACACCTCGCCCCGTCCCAACTCGTTGAGGGTACGTTCCTCGGCGTCGGCAGTCTCGAGCACTACCCGCAGGCGACCGCTCATCACGATGTAGGCAGAATCCCCTGGGTCTCCCTGTCGAAACAGGGTTTCGCCACCACCGAGGGGCAGCAGCTCGACTTCAGATTCCAGATCGTGGAGGACATCGAGCTCGTCGACCTTGAAGGGCCCGAAGAGCTCGTTGAGATAGGTCGCGAGCTGCGACTCCTGCATCCACTCCAGAACCATCTCGGAGATCTTCAGCCAGGTCTCCGAGTCGCGTTCGAGCAGCTTGTCGAACCCCTGGCGCGACAGAGCCGCCAAGCTACAGTCCTCTGTAGCCCGTACGACGGCGGCGTGAGTGCCCCCTGCCAGCAGCGCACCGACTCCGAGGAGATCTCCGGCGGCGAGCTCACGCAGGATTGTCTCGTGACCGTCCTCTCCTTGGCTGATGGCTACGAGGCTGCCGCTCAGCAGGATGAAGACCCGGTCGACGGTCTGCCCCAGCTGGATCAGCTCTTCGCCACTCGCGCAGCTCACCTCCTCGAGATCGCCGACGAATTCGCGCACCTCTGCTTCGCTCAGGCGAGCGAGGTGACCGCCCTGTCGCCGGAGCTCCAGAAGCTGGTCGAGAAGAATCCTGTCGCTGGGAAGATCGATCATTCAGCCCCCGGCCCAACCATCCAGTCCATGGAATCGCTCACGGCACTGTGGAGAAATGAGGGCACATCATAGACCATTCCCAGGATCCTCCTGGGACGGATCCCGCATTCGGCTCAGTGCTGGCCTTGCGAACAGGCTTCCGGGAAGATCGAAAGCAGATACGTGCGCGCCAGATACGCAGCGTCCTCACCGACGAGGGGGTACACCTGGCGGAAGTGCTGATGGACTTCGGCGCCCCGCCCGTTCTCGAATCGGAAGTAGGGCCACTCGGCTTCGACGGCCTCGTGCTGGAAGGCCTGTCGCAGGGCACTCCATTCCGAAGGTGAGCAGCTATCAACCAGGGAGTCCAGCATCGCGATGTAGAGATAACTGATGATCTGATCGCTGTACCACTCCCACGGTCCGGACAGGGAGTAGTCGCCGACGATGTGGAGCTCGGTGATTCGCTCGTCCGTGAGGTATTTCTCCTCCCCCACCTCTTCGTAGATCGCCGCCAGCCAATCTTCCCAATCTTCCACCGGCTCTTCCAGGTAGAGGTACTCGTACGGTTGTTGCGCGATGTACTGCGGTCTGAAGAGCTCGAACTCGGCCCGTTTGTCGGCCCTGGTCTCGACGATCGACCACCCGTAGGGTCGAACAAGCTCGAAGAAGTGAGGAGCCGCGAAGTAGTTGCGCCGCAAGATCTCGTCCTGCCGCTGGCGGTCGTAGTCGAGGGAGAACTGGATATTGTGGCCGATCTCGTGGGCCAGGAAACCGAGCTGAATCACCGCTACTGCGTCGATCCCCCGGCGATAGATCTCCAGGGTCTGGGTGGCAGGTAGGACCTGGGCAAAATCGCTCGCTCCAGCTTCGTCTTCGGGATCGAGAAGCGAGGATTCCTCCGTCGCCACAATGCGCAGCGTGGCGAGGATCCCACCCTTCTCGAAGATTTCTCCGTAGACCCGGGTGACCACGTCCAGGACCGATTGCGCTAGCTGCGGAGTGAACTCCGCCGAGCGCTCCACCAGGAGGATTCTGTGTTTCTCGAAGAGCTCCCGCTGAATGGCTGCCATTTCACCCGGCTTGTCCTGCTGAGCCCAGTCGACCGAGGCCGGTAGGCGCATGGGTTGGGTTGCGTCGCTTGCTTTGTACGGCTCGGCGTCCAGGACATTGTCCAGGCCGTCGCCATCCAGATCGGTATCGCCCTCCAGGAACCTGCCGTAGTAGTCGCTGACACGAAAATCCAGGACTCCATCGCTGTCGGTGTCCCGAGTCGCGTAGACCCAGAGCTCGACATCGTCTGGATAGAGCTGCTTGAGGAGACGGCGCTCCCACCGACGAGCTCGGCGCACCTGGCGTCGAGTGATCGCCAACTCTTCGTCGGTCGGCTGCGGCGGAAGAGGATTGCCGCGGAAGAAGAGGTTGGAGAGGGACTCTCTCTGTAGCTCGCCGAGATCCTGCGCCTGGACACCAGGCGACATAACCATGGCCAGAACGCCGAGAAACCCGAGGACTCTACGGCTTTGCATTCAGGATCTGAACTAGGATCTGAACAAAGTCGAAAATGGAGCCGGCACCCGGATTCGAACCGAGGACCTGCTGTTTACAAGACAGCTGCTGATCGAAGGCCCAGTCAACTAGCTATTGAGCATCTCGAGCTGGCCTACTGCTGTGGATGCACCAGCGGATGCAGACTGGCCCTGATTCGAGCAGCGTAGCACCACACCCCCCCTCCGACAAACTCGCAGCCTCCCGACCTAGAAATCAACTTCCCTCTACTCGCCGCCTTCGCGTGCGGGAACCCCTGTGCTTGGGTTGACTCAAAGAAGTAGCTCTCGACGGCGGCTCGGGTATCCGAGTCCTCGACAATCGGCTGGACGGTTGGATGTGGTCCGAGAACACCGGATGGATCAGCCTGTCCTGCATCAACACTGCCTCTTGTACTCGAACCTACTACGGTGTCACCAACTCAGGTGGAGTGCTGGCAGGCTACGCCTGGTCTGAGAACACGGGTTGGATCAGCTTCGCCTGCGAGAACACCTCTAGCTGTGGAACCGCAGACTATGGAGTGACCATCAACCAAGGGACTGGCGAGTTCACAGGCTACGCCTGGGGGGAGAACGTTGGGTGGGTGAGCTTCTCCTGTGAGAATACCTCGAGCTGCGGGACGGTTGATTTTCGGGTGAAGACTGATGCGCCGTTCCTGTCCTCGGACATCTTCGCCGACGGCTTCGAGTCCGGCGACACCACTGCCTGGTCGAGCACGGTGCCGTAGCTAGAGCACCACAGCTTGCTCATCCAGCCGGGCC
>JAUWSP010000351.1 GCA_030610025.1 Acidobacteriota bacterium
CAATCCATTCCTGAGCTGACCCTGCCAACGAATCCGACTGACCGCCTTACTCTAGCCAGCTGCGAACAGCTCCCATTCGCCGGCGACACCTTTGAGCTCGTGAGTGCCACGGCCGGTGAACTCCAGCCCTGAGCCGGCAACCAGGTCCTTGACCGTGCGGGAGACCAACACCTCACCCGGTGCCGCTGTGCTCATGACGCGTGCCCCGATGTGAACGGCGATGCCGCCCACCTTTTCTCCGATCAATTCGCATTCTCCGGTGTGAAGTCCAGCTCGAATCTCGAGCCCGAGTGACTTGACCGCGTCGCGGATGGCCAGGGCGCAGCGGACGCCTCGGGCGGGTCCGTCGAAGGTCGCGAAGAAGCCATCGCCGGCGGTATCGATCTCTCGGCCGCGAAAGCGCTCCAACTGCTGGCGGACCGTGGAGTGGTGCCGCTCGAGAAGATCACCCCATGCTCGGTCACCCAGGCGTGCGAGGTGCTCGGTGGCCCCCTTGATGTCGGTGAACAGGACCGTGGCGAGGACACGGTCCTCCACTGGAGCCTCTTTGGTTCCGGTCAGAAACTCCCGCACCGGCCCGAGAAGGGCTTCGATGTCGCCGGCATGGAAGAGATGATCCTCGCCCTGTACCTCGACGAACTTGGCACCGTCGATGTGGTCGGCGAGATAGCGTCCGTTGTCCGGAAAGATGTAGGGGTTCCCTGCGCGATGGAGCACGAGCGTCGGAGCTTGGATGGTTTCGAGCGCCGGACGGAAGTCCAATTCGTAGGTGAGTGGATAGATACTCTTGAACTGACCAGGGCTCATGGACAAGCGTTCATACCGGCCCCGCCACTCGACGAAAGATGGATTGCTGGCCAGGCTGGGTGTTCCGTGGACGACAGCCTCTCCTGTGCCCCAGGTTGTCAGGATGAGCTCCAGGAGCATCTCGGCTATCTGTGGTGGGACTCCACAGGAATAGTCGGGAGCCTGGCGGCGCCGTGCGTAAGTGTCTGCCAGCACGAGGGCCGAGGTGCGATCCGGATGGGTGGCAGCGAATAGCAGCGCCATGTGGCCACCGTCGCCATGACCGAAGACCGCGGCGCGCTCTGAGCCGACCGCGTCCATGACCGTCCCGACATCGTCCATCCATTCCTCCCAAGTGGGAATGGCGCCCAGAGGTACAGGGTCGGACACCCCGGTGCCCCGTTTGTCGAAGCAGATCAGACGACCGAACGACGCCATGCGGTCGAGAAACCGAGCCAGGGTCGGCTCTTCCCACATGATCTCGAGATTCGTGACCCAATCGGGAATGAAGACGATATCGGGTGGGCCCTCACCGAAAACCTGGTAGGCAACGGATTGCCCTTCCTTGTTTCTTGCGTAGCGGGTCGTGGGTCTCATGGCCCTGCTCTCCTGCACGACGTTCGGTGCTCGGGTTTGTTCCGATGCTACACGGATTTCAGATGTGAGAATCGAGGGGCTCGCAAGTGGCCCCGCGTCACTCATTCATCCGATAGGTGCCCTCGAGGGCATCCACGTGCTTTTTCCAAACCCGCTCGAAACGACCGGGGTCGACGACCGGCTTGCGGATCATGCGGCGGCAGAAGAGTCGTTGTGTCGCGGTGCTCGAGGTCTTCGAGTAGAGCTGGAGCGCGAACTTGGAGAAGTCGCGAACGAGAACGTCGAAGATCTGGTCGAGCACGTCGTCCTCCACGGCGTGGACTGGCGAGCTCTCGAGGATGAGCTGGCCGTAGACCACGAGAGTGAAGAGCTCGCCGACGATGAGCAGGAAGTCGATGTCCTTGATCTGCTCCTGGTTCGGACGGGCCACCATCAGCAGATGCCTGAAGGTCCGAATCTGCTTCTTGAAGATGCGGACGTTGGGCAGGTCCACGCGGTCGTAGATCTCCCGGTAGTCGTGGAAGCGGATCTTGCCCAAGCCCTTTGTCGGGCCCTGATCGAAGAGGAAGGCGTCGTGACGCGGCTCCCGGACTTCCGGGATGTCGGGGAACTCGCCTGGATTGAAGAAGTAGTTCTTCATGAACTTGATGACGAGCGCCATGTTGACGTGCACCGTACCCTCGAGCTTGGGCAGCGCCCGGATGTCCCGCGCCGCCATCTCGAAGTACAGGTCCTTTTCGAATCCCTTGGCCGCGATGATGTCCCACAGGAGGTCGATCACTTCCTCGCCCTGGCTCGTCACCTTCATCTTGACCAGCGGGTCGTAGAGGAGATAGCGGCGGTCCTCCGGCGACGCCGTCCGCAGGTAGTCGGATCCCCGCAGAGCGAAGAGCTTCATGGCGACGAGTCGGCAGTAGGCGTCGGTAAAGAACTGCCGGATGTGGGGAAAGTCGGTAACGGAGTGGTTGAACAATCGCCGCGAGGAGGCGTGATCGATCGCCTCGTAGAACGCATGCGTGCAGATGCCGATCGAGGCCCACCCCAGATTGAACTTGCCCACGTTTACCGTATTGAGCGAGGCGTCCCACGCCTGACGCCCGCGCGAGAGAATGTCCGCCTCGGTAATGGGATAGTCGTCGAGCGCGAAGTGCGCGACATAGCTCTGGGAGTTGCAGACGTTGTCGACGCACTCGTAGCGTTCGTGGCGAGGATCTACAACGAAGAAGACGTAGTCGTCCGAATCGGCCACCTTGCCGAAGACCGAGACCAACGCGGCTTCGTTGCCGTTGCCGATGTAGTATTTCTCGCCCCGCGCCAGGAAGCTCCCGTCCTCCTGGGGGTAGAGCATCATCTCGGTCGAGTAGAGGTCGGCGCCGTGTTCCTGCTCTGAGAGTCCGAAAGCGAAGATGCCGCCGTCTTTGAGAAACTGGGCCGTCTTCCGCTTGACGTCCTCGTTGCCACTCATCCAGATGGGGCCGAGCCCCAGGATCGTCACCTGCCAGGTGTACCAGTAGACCAGGCCGTAGAAGCCGAGAATCTCGTTGAGCTCGCAGTTTCGCCAGGTATCCCAGCGACATCCCTCGTCGCCGTACTCGGGAGGCGTAAGAAAGGTGGAGAAGACCCCCTTGTCCTTCACGAATTCGAGGAAGTCCCTGTACCAGACCCGCTCGTGGTCGTCGTGCTTGATGCGCGCCAGACCCTTGCTCTCGAAGAAGTCGATGACCGCGAGCATCAGCTCGCGACTCGCCTCGTCTGGGTACTCGCGGACACCCTGCTTCGGGTTGAGGAGCATGGTTGGTTGCCTCCGAGGGTGACTAGAGATTTGCAGGCGCGCCGGGGAAGTCTTGCTCGCTTGAAAGCGTAGCAGGATGTGGAGGTCGGTGGGCGGGGCCTGGCCTTGCTGGGCCGCCCGGATCTCGACCTGGGTTCTTGTTGGTCGTCTACAGGTGGACCACCTGCAACTTCGTGAGTGGATTCTCGTATATACCTTGTGACACAAGATATAATGCTAAGCCAGGGTGAGGACCGATGAGAAAGAGACCCGTGGAAACCGACAAACCCTTGGACAAGTGGAGAGAACAGCTTCGAAGGGGGGGGCTGGAATTGGCCATTCTGCTTTCGGTCTCTTCGACTCCCCGGTATGGCCTGGAAATCATTCGCTATCTCCAGGAGTCCACGGACCTCGTGGTCACGGAGGGGACGATCTACCCCATTCTGGGAAGACTCACCCGCAGCGGGATCGTCGAGGCTGAGTGGATCTCCGGTGAGACGCCCCACCCCCGTAAGTACTACCGGTTGAGCAACCAGGGCCGGAAAGCCCTGGAAGAAATGCTCGATCACTGGAACTCCTATCGAAGCAAGATCGACCACCTCGTGGAGACTGCAGGAAGGATGGAGTCATGAAACTCAGTGAAGTTGGTGAGGCTCGAGTGCGGGGCTATCTGTTCGTTTTGGGACAGTCGCTGAAGTCGTTCTTGCCCCGTGCCGTAGTCATGGACGCGGTGCAAGAGCTGGAGTCCCATATTCGCGAACGGATCGACGAAACCGAGCCCGAGCCCGATGAGCGCACCGCACTCGAGCAGGTCCTGAGGGAGCTCGGGATGCCGCAGCGAGTGGCTCAGGCCTACTCTTCCGAGATTACGATGGAGGAAGCGATCACCACCGGTCGGATCGCACCGACCGTGCGGGCTTTTTGGAACCTGGCCACCACCAGCCTTCTTGGCTTTTTTCCAGCCTTGGGGCTACTGG
>JAUWSP010000267.1 GCA_030610025.1 Acidobacteriota bacterium
AGGGGTGGAAGTCGTGGGCGAGGTTCCCGAGCTCGCCTCCTACTACAGACGCCACCGAGCCCTGGTCGCACCGATACGAGCCGGATCGGGAACTCGGCTCAAGATCCTGGAGGCTTTCGCCTGCGGCGCACCGGTCATCTCCACCCGTTTGGGCGCCGAAGGAATCGACTGTCGGCACGAGCACCATCTCCTCCTCGCCGACGAGCCAACGGCCTTCGCCAAAGCGGCGATCTCGACGATTGAAAACGAAGCGCTGTGCGAGACCCTCTCCGAGAACTGTCGACGTCTGGTGGAAGAAAAATACACCTGGGAGGCCAGCGCAGCCAAGCAACTGGCTGGCTACGAAGAGCTCTTGGGGGGACAGGTCATTTCAAGCCGGAGCCGCTCCTCTCCCGATTCCCGGAATGTTCCCGTAGATGTCGAGCTTCCACTCAGGTCCATGATCACCCCATTGAACGGCGACGCGGAGGAGCCGGAGGTGGACATCTCTGTAGTGATTCCAACCTACAACGGTGGTGATCGGCTCCACGAGTGCCTGAGCGCCATATCGCGCCAGCAAACAGCGAGATCGGTCGAAGTGATCTGTGTCGATTCCGGCTCCAGTGCGCAGGATCTGGAGACCTTGAAACAGTTCGGGGTCCAGGTGATCTCGATCGACAAGTCGGAGTTCGACCATGGGCTGACGAGAGACCTGGGTGCGGAGGCCGCCAGGGGGGAGGTCCTGGTCTTCCTGAATCAGGATGCCGTTGCGACCGACGAGAACTGGTTGAGCGAGCTGACAGAGCCTCTCCTCGCCGGCTCCGAGTACGCGGCAGTCCAAGGTGCGATCCGAGAGCTGCCAGAGGTCGAAGATCGGTTCTATTGGAACTCCTGCGGTGACCGGTTCTACTTCACCCGAGAGTCCGACAGGTGGATCGAGAGGTTCTTCGGTATCGGATTTTCGACGGTCAACGCGGCCATTCGCCGCCGGGTGTGGCAGGAGATCCCCTTTGGCCAGGCACCCATAATGGAGGACAAGTTGTGGCAGCGTCAGGCCGTCGAAAAGGGTGCATCCATCCTCTACCAGGAAGATGCTGCCGTCTTCCACAGTCATGATTACGACCTGGGAACCCTCTTGCGGCGCTGTCAGAGCGAAGGCTTCGGGTGGAGCTTTCTCGGTGAGAGGTACTCTCTTCTCGACATGACGCGAGACATGCTGCAGCCCAGGATGTATGCGGATCTCGGTCGAGGCCTGCGCCAGAGACAGATTCGATCCGGAGCCGAATTGTTCTTTCCCGTGCTTCGGCCTCTCGCCCTATACTGGGGCAACCACTGGAGTCGTGGAGTCAAGCACTAGGACCCAAGCGGCCGTACCGAGGAGCCTGAGGGACATGCCAGAGAACCCGCAACCAGCTTCGTCTGACAGCAACTACAAGGGCATCATCCTGGCTGGTGGCGCCGGGCGGCGTCTCCTGCCACTGACCCACGGGGTCAGCAAGCAACTCATGCCGGTCTATGACAAGCCGATGATCCACTACCCTCTGTCCACCCTGATGTTGGCCGGCATCCGAGACATCCTGGTCATCACGACTCCCCGGGACCAGGCCGCTTTCGAGTCGTTCCTGGGAGACGGTTCCCAATGGGGCATCTCGCTCAAATACGCCGTCCAGCAAGAGCCCAAGGGCATCGCGCAGGCGTTCCTCATCGCTGAGAACTTCATCGCCGGCGACCCTGTGAGCCTGATCCTGGGCGACAACATCTTCTATGCGGAAGGGCTCGCAGAAAAGCTCACCGTCGCCGCGAAACGCACTCAGGGTGCCACTATCTTCGGTTACTACGTCACCGATCCGGAGCGCTACGGTGTGGTCAGCTTCGACGCCAGTGGCAACGTATCGGACATCGTCGAGAAGCCCGAAAAACCCGTTTCCCACTATGCCGTCACAGGCCTCTACTTCTACGATCACCAGGTGGTGGAAATCGCCAGGGCGCTCAGCCCATCGGCCCGTGGGGAGTTGGAGATCACCGACGTCAACCGCGCGTATCTGGAGCGCGATCAGCTGGCGGTCGAGATTCTGGGACGGGGTACGGCATGGCTCGATACCGGGACCCACGATTCGCTGCTGGATGCGGCCATCTTCGTGCGGGTGATCGAGAAGCGTCAGGGTCTGAAGATCGCGTGCCCCGAGGAGGTCGCCTACCGCATGGGCTTCATCACCGACGAAGCGCTGGAACAGCTCGCAGCCGATTTCGGGGACAGTGGCTACGCCCGCTACTTGATGGCGGCCTTGAGGGAAGAGAGATGAGCCTCGCTCCCGAGCTGTCGACGACGGCCATCCCGGAGGTCGTTCGGATCCGTCCAAAGCTGATCGAAGACGAGCGGGGCTTTTTCTTCGAGAGCTGGAACGACCGCACCTACGCCCAGGTCGGTCTGGAGATCCGCTTCGTTCAGGACAATCACTCTCGCTCTACCGCCGGTTGCCTGCGCGGACTTCACTACCAGATCGAAAACGCACAGGGGAAGCTTGTCAGAGCCACACTCGGGGAGATCTTCGATGTGGCCGTCGACCTGCGCCGCAGCTCCCCCACCTTCGGGCGTTGGGTGGGCGTGACCCTGAGCGCTGCCAACCACGAGATGCTCTGGGTACCGCCCGGGTTTGCACACGGCTTCTACGTTGTCAGCGATGCAGCCGAGGTGCTTTACAAGTGCACCGACTTCTACTCGCCGAATACGGAACGCACATTGATCTGGAACGATCCGGATCTGGCCATCGACTGGCCGGTGAAGCCAGGCGAGCCACCCAAGATCTCTCCCAAGGACGCCGCTGGAGTCCTGCTACGCGACGCGGAGTGCTTCCCTTGAAGATTCTCCTGACCGGTGCCGAGGGGCAATTGGGATGCGAGCTCTTGCGGAGCACCCCGACCTCATGTGAGGTGATGGCCACGGATCAAGCCGAGCTCGATATTACCGATATCGAAGGGGTGGATCGCGAGATCTCCCATCTGAAGCCTGATCTGGTCATCAACGCGGCTGCGTACACCGCGGTCGATCGGGCCGAGCGGGAGAGCGACCTGGCCTTCGAAATCAATGCGGAGGGTGCCAGAAATATAGCTCGCGCCGCCATGGCGCATGGCGCTCGAGTGATTCACGTTTCCACCGACTTCGTCTTCGATGGAACCCAGAGCAGCCCCTATCGACCCGACGATACTCCCAACCCCCAGAGCGCCTACGGCGCCAGCAAGCGGCGTGGGGAGGAATATGTCCTCGAGGCAACCGGCGGCAACGCCCTGATCTTCCGGACGGCCTGGCTCTATTCACGCTTCGGAGCCAACTTCGTGACCGCGATGCTGCGGCGAATGATCGACGGACAGGCTCTGGAGGTCGTCGCCGATCAGGTCGGTACGCCAACCTGGGCCAGGGGCCTGGCCGAAGTGATCTGGCAGGCGGCAGCTGCGAGTGATTTTCAGGGCCTGCACCACTGGACCGACGCCGGCGTCGCCTCGTGGTACGACTTCGCGGTGGCGATCCAGGAAGAAGCTCTCGCCTGCGGCCTCCTCGGCCAGCCGGTGGAGATTCGACCCATCGGCACCCTCGACTACCCCACGCCGGCCAAGCGCCCTCAGTATAGCGTGCTGGACAAGACCACGACATGGTCCGGACTTGTCATTCAACCCTTGCATTGGCGCGCTGCGTTGCGTTCGATGCTGATCGAGCTCCGAGAGGCAGAGGATGTCTAGAATCCTGGTCACGGGCGGTGCCGGCTTCATCGGTGCCAATTTCGTTCACTACTGGATCCGACGACACCCGGAGGACCGCCTGGTCGACTTCGATTCGGGGACCTCCGCGGGTAACCGGGCCAATCTGGACGCGGCCACCGATCACCCAGGCTATCGCTTCGTTCGAGGCGACATCCGAGACCAGGAACTGGTAGAGGAGCTACTTCGCCAGGAGGACCTCGACACGATCGTTCACCTGGCGGCGGAGTCTCATGTCGACCGCTCGATCTCCGGACCCGACATCTTCGTCGACGTCAATATCAACGGCACCCATAGTCTGTTGAAGGCTGCCCGGAGGGTCTGGCTGGAGGATCGCAAAAAGGATCTCGAGAGGCATCGCTTCCACCACGTTTCTACCGACGAGGTCTATGGCTCGCTCGGTCCCTCGGACGCCGCCTTCACCGAGTCGACCCCCTACTCTCCGAACTCCCCCTATGCGGCCAGCAAAGCCGCTTCCGATCACCTGGTCCGGGCTTATCAACACACCTATGGCCTGCCGACCACCATCAGCAATTGCTCCAACAACTACGGCCCCTACCAGTTTCCCGAAAAGCTCATTCCTCTGTGTATCGTCAACCTACTCACCGGCAAGAGACTGCCGATCTACGGCGACGGCCAGAACGTGAGGGATTGGCTGCACGTGGAGGACCACTGTCGCGGGATCGATTTGATCCTCACAGAGGGCCATCTCGGTGAGACCTACAACATCGGCAGCCGCAACGAACAGGCCAATCTCGACCTGGTGCGACAGTTGTGCCGGTCCCTGGACAAGGTCTTCGGCCTGCGACCCGAGCTGCGCGACCGCTTTCCCGATTCACCGCCAGCCCGGGGTCGGCCTTGCGAGGAGAGCATCGACTTCGTCACGGACCGGCTGGGACACGATCGCCGCTACGCCATCGACTCCAGCCGTCTGGAGCAGGAGCTCGGGTTTGGATCGAGCATCCCTTTCGAGAAGGGCATGGAATCGACCGTCCTGTGGTTCCTGGACAACCAGCCGTGGTGGCGGGCCGTGATGGACGAGTCCTACCGGGAGTGGATGACGGATCAGTACGGCACA
>JAUWSP010000248.1 GCA_030610025.1 Acidobacteriota bacterium
ATCGACATGGGGGGATGTCTTGCGGGCGTATCCGTAACTCCCCATGTGATCCGCCCGCAGAGTGTCTACCGATACCAGGAGGATGTGGGGCTGCTGATCGGCAGCGGCTACCGCGACGGCCGGCAAGAGAACGACTGCAAGAGCCAGCGCCGGTCGCACCCTCGAGAGTATTCGATGAAATGCCATGACCGCGAAAATTTACCAGATTTTCGTCTCCGCGATAGGGTAAACCGAAGATGGTCGATTCACCCTCGGCGCCGTCCAGTAACCCCGCACCCTTGATTCGAGGCCAGGTTCCGGCACGACGCTGGCTGGTCAGGGCAGCGCAACTGGTGGCCGTGGCCCTGATCCTGGTCCTGGCCTGGAAGCTCCTCGAGGAGATCGGCTGGAGGCAACTGTGGCTGCGGATGAAAGGCGCCAGTGGTGCTTGGCTGTTCACCGCTGTGGCAGCTCTAGTGGGAAGGTTCTTCCTACTCTACTTTCGCTGGTCCCTGGCTCTCGGGGCCGCCGGCTTTCAACCAGCCTGGATCCCGGGCCAGGCTTCGCAGCTCGCCGCCGTGCTGGTCAATCATCTGACGCCCACGGCTCGAGTCTTCGGCGGCGTCCTGCGTGCGCGCTTCGTGAGCCAGCAGCTCGGCCGGCCTTTCGCGCAGATCTACGCCACCGTCCTGGTCGATCAGATCTCTCATCAGCTCGTTCTCGGTGCTGTTACCTGGCTTTGCCTGATCGCGGTTGCCGCATGGCTCGGTTTCGAGGGCCTGGCAATCGGACTCGGCCTGGGCCTGGTACTGGTAGCTCTCGGACTCACGATCTGGCGGCAGGCAGCCAGGTCTGACGATGCCAGACCGATCGCGACCCTGATCGGACTCAAAGCAGAGAGAATGGGCAAGCGGCTCGGCCCCCTGTTCGCCGGCGGCCGAGAGCTCTTCAGAATCCTTCGCCAGAGCTTCTCCAATGTCCCACTGCAGGTTCGCATGGCGGCGACGGGCATCGTGATCTTCGCGCTGAACGTTGCTGCCCAGTGGCTGGTGTTCGAGAGCCTGGGCACTCCGGTGCGGCCGCTGGCCGTCCTATCCACGATCGCTCTCGGTCTGGCGGCTGGCCTGCTCACCGGCACCCCTGGCGGCGTAGCCACGACGGAAGCCGCCATGATCGGCCTCTACGTCTCCCTGGGAGTCGACAGCGTCGATGCGACCGCCGGAGTTCTCCTATACCGGGGAATTCACTATCTGCTGGTGTTGGTTCTCGGCCTGCCTTCCCTCGTCTACTGTCAAGTGACGACGAGCAGGTTGCGAGGGACTAGTGGACTCGCTGAAGAAGCTCTTCCAGACAGCGAGACGCCTCCTGTCGGATCTCCTCCAGATTCAGACGGGTGAGCCGCCCATTCTCCACGAGGATCTCGCCACCGACGACAACGTGGCGCACCGAGGCTCGTGAGGCGCCGAAAGCGACGAGATCATGAAGATCGACCTTAGATGCGGCTAGCAACTCCGGTCGGTCGGTGCTCAGGACGACCAGATCCGCCATTTTTCCCACCTCGAGGGTGCCGGTGTCAGCATCGAGCCCAATCGCTGCGGCACCTTCACTGGTGGCTAGCCGCAGAGCGTCGAGTCCCGAAAAGGCGGCAGGGCCATGGCTGACCTGCTGCAGAAGAGCCGCTAGACGTAGCTCCTCCAGAACATCGAGGTCGTTGTTGCACGGCGCGCCGTCCGCCCCGATTCCAACCGGAATCCCAGCCGCCCGGATACCCACGACGTCGGCGATCCCTGATCCCAGCTTCAGGTTGGCGCTGGGGCAATGCACGACACTGAAGGTCTCCGCGGAGACCCGTTGGAGATGACGGGCTTCGAGCTGGACTCCGTGGGCGATTCTCAAGTCCGAGGCCAGGATACCCGCCTCGTCGAAGTAGGCGATCTCATCCAAGCCACCTTTCAGCCGCATGACGGCCTGGGACTCCTCCTTCTGCTCCAGCGCATGCGTGTGAATCGGCCAACCCCTGTCACTCGCCAACTGCCGAATGCCGCGCCACAGCTCGTCGGAGCAGCTCAGAATGAACCGGGGGTTGAGGAGATAGCCGACTCGTCCTCCCACCCAGCCACCGACCTCCTCCCCGAGCGCTACCGTCTCGGCCAGCACAGTGTCGGTGTCACCAGCCAGCGTCGCAGGCATGCCGTCGCCGCTGTCCATGAGACACATCCCGGCCAGACCGCGCAGGCCAGACTCACGAATCGCCGAGAGCAGTCCGTGGGCCCCGGGTCCGAGACCGATGTCCTGCACCGTGGTGGTACCCGACAGAAGGCACTCCGCAGCACCGAGTAGCCCACACCAGTAAGCGCTCTCGTTGTCATGAGCCGCTTCCAGGGGCCAGATGCGCTCTTGTAGCCAAGCCAGCAGGGTTCGACCCTCGGCCAGCCCCCGGAAGAAAGTCTGCCCGAGGTGGATGTGGCCCTGGATCATCCCGGGCAGCACAAGGCAGCCATCGACATCGAGGATCTGACAGCCGGAAGGAGGCACCACAGGGCTACCCACCTCCTGAATGCGACCCTCGGCCAGAAGCAGATCCGTCTCGGGGAGCACAGACGCCCGTGGGTCGAGGGTGAGAACCGTTCCACCCCGGATCCACAGGGGTAGGGGTCCAGCTGACAGCCCGACCTCGGGTGCACGTTTCATCTCCTGCATTGTACTCGCGCCGTCTCCGCCGCATCCATCGCCCTTGCCGCTTGCCGGCCAGGGTCACTCGAATCGGTTAAGATCCGCGGTGCCATGGCGCTGTTTCGACGCAAGTTCCGTCTTACCGACTGCGCCACTACCGGTGGGTGAGCGGCCAAGGTAGGTCCGGGGGACCTGCATGCAATGGTCGCACCCCTGATGCGAGTGGCGGGTGGTGATCCAAAGATCCTGGTCGGCCCTGAATTGGCTGACGACGCCGGCGTCTATCTGCTGGACGACAAGGCCCTGGTTGCGACCCTCGACTTCATCACACCGGTTTGTGACGACCCCTTCCGCTTCGGCAAGATCGCGGCCGCAAACTCCATCTCGGATGTCTTCGCCATGGGCGGGAAGGCCCTGTTCGCGCTCAACATCTGCTGCTTTCCTTCCAAGGACATTCCGGACGGCGTCTATGGTGAGATCCTGCTGGGCGCTGCCGAGGCGATTGCCGAGTCGGGAGCCGTGCTTCTCGGGGGTCACTCGGTCGAGGACGACGAGCTCAAGTTCGGCCTTTCGGTCATCGGTGAGGTCAACCCCGAGCACATTCTCACCAACGCGAATGCCCGTCCGGGCGACCAACTGATCCTCACCAAGCCTCTGGGCACCGGAGTGCTGATCAACGCCTTCAAGGCCGGCAAGCTGGATGCCGCCGGGCTCGAACCGGCCCTGGTGGAGATGGAACGCCTCAACCATGCTGGGGCCCAGCTCGCCCTGCAACATGGCGTCGCGGCGGCCACCGACATCACCGGCTTCGGGATCGCCGGCCACGCAATCGAGATCGCGCGGGCATCGAGGGTCGGAATTCAATTGAAGTTCTCGGCTCTGCCGGTCTACGAGAGCTTCTATCGCATGGTGAAGAAAGGGGTCTCCACCCTCTCGACCGCCGCCAACGAGGCCAACGTAGAGGGTGAGCTCGAGATCAAGGCCGGACTCAAGAAGCACCAGCGAGAGATTCTGTTCGATCCACAGACCTCCGGTGGTCTGCTCCTCGCCACTGCACCCATCCAGGTCGAGCCCCTGCTCCAAGCCCTCCTGGATGCCGGGCACCATGCCGCCCTGGTCGGTGAAGTCGTGGACGGCCCAGCCAGGCTCGAAGTCCTTTGACCTGGCTGCTCTACGGCGCCTATGGCTATACCGGCGAACTGATCGCCAGGGAGGCCGCTCGACGGGGCTCTGCACCCATTCTGGCAGGAAGGAGGCCGGAGCCGCTCCAGGAGCTGGCCGACGAGCTTGGATTCGAGGCGAAGGTCCTCGATCTCAAGGATCCCGGCTCTCTCCGGGCTGCTCTCGAGAAGGTCTCAGCCGTACTGCACGCGGCCGGCCCCTTCGTCCACACCAGTCGTCCGATGGTGGACGCTTGCCTGGCCACGGCCACCCACTACCTCGACATTACCGGCGAGATGGGCGTGTTCGAATCGATCCTGCATCGCGACAAGGAGGCTCGCGAGGCTGGGGTAGCCCTTCTCCCCGGCGCCGGATTCGACGTGGTCCCCAGCGATTGCCTGGCCGCCACCCTGGCGCAAGCGCTACCCGATGCCACCCATCTGGATCTGGCGTTCACCTCCGATCGGGGTAGTGCCAGTCGGGGCACACTTCGCACCGCTGTGGAAGCCATGCCCCATGCCGGCGCCGAGCGCCGCAACGGCAAGATCGTCGCCACCCCGCTGGCGCACGACTCCCGTCGAATCGAATTCGGCTGCGGCTCGCGCTGGGCCATGACCATTCCCTGGGGTGACGTCTCCACCGCTTTCCACACCACCGGTATCCCCAACATTCGGGTCTACACAGGGACACCCGAGCAACGCATACGGCAATTGAGAAGGCTGCGGCCCCTTCTGCCGGTCGTCGGTACAGTCCCGGTCAAGCGCCTGCTTCAGTGGTGGATCGGTCGAACCGTGACCGGACCCGATCTCGAGACCCGAACCCACTCCCGCGTTCATCTGTGGGGAGAAGTCCGTAACGCCAAGGGCGAACGACGGCAAGCGACTCTCGAGGTCCCGGAAGGCTACGCCCTGACGGCATCGGCGGCTGTCGAGCTGACCTCGAGAGTGGCCGCAGGAGACCTCGAACCGGGTGCTTGGACTCCGGCCAGGGCCTTCGGACCCAGCCTGATCACCGAGATCCCAGGTGTCGAGCAGGGAGTCCGGTTGCTCGACAATCAGGTCTCGTCGGGATAGATCACCTGCAGGGTGTCGATCGGCTCCTGCTTGCGGAAACGGCCCAGCGCGACTACGCCTTCGATCATCAGCCAGATCGCCAGCACCAGCAGGATCAGACCGACTGCGAAGAGCGGTCCCCCTCCTTCGCCCACCTGGGCCCAGAAATCCCGCAGGTTGGAGAACATGGCGAGGATCGTCGAGACCGCCATGAAGAGCAT
>JAUWSP010000456.1 GCA_030610025.1 Acidobacteriota bacterium
AAGAGGTCGGTCTGGGGGGCAGGATTCCAGGGGGTTCTTGCAGCGGAAGGGAGGATCAAGGAAACGCCGGCCGGCACAGGTCCGGCCGCTTCAGCCGTCACGGCTAGAGCTGCTGACGGGCGGTGTGGAGACGTTCGGCTGTCGTGGCGGCGCGTTGGGCCCAGAAGTCGGCGACGGGTCCGGAAAGGTCGTGCCAGCGTCGGTGACGGTCGTGCCAGGCCTCGGCCTCGGTTGCGAGCCAATCGAGCGTCGCTTTGGGGTCCTGTCCGAGCAGCGCCTTGAGGGCGTAGCGTCGCTCCGCGACGCGGGTCGCCAACTGCAGCTCCCTGCCAGCTCTCACGAGATCGTTGCGCACCAGGAGAATGCCACTGCGGACCGGGCTGAGCAGCGAGCCGAGCCATACCTCTCCGCCCTCGGCTTCTGGGGCGAGAAGCGCCGGTGCCTCCCGAAGGTGCAGCGGCAGGAGCTCCTGCTGACCCAGCTCGATCACTTCCTGCTTCAGCACCTCTCGCAGGAGCTCTCCCCATGCCTTGTAGAAAGGCGAGGCCACCTCTTGCAGCTTTTCCAGATAGGCCGGAATCCAGCTCAGGATGTGCTCCCAGAGGAGGGTAGTGCGGAGGTGTCTCCAGCGTTGACTGGCAACGTCGTCCGGTGCCTCTGATTCCAGCTCGCAGAGGCGGGCGTAGAGGGCCAGGACGAGTGCCAGATGGTCAGCTTCGGGTGGGGGAGTCTGTTCGAGAACTCGCCAGAAGCCGGCTATCCGATCGCGGGCCTCGCCCCCCAACATCCCCTCGGGGCCGAGGTAGACGGAGGCGTACGGGTACAGCTGAAACAAGAACAGGTCGTCGTAGTCGGCCGGCTCCGGTGGAGTGCCGAGTCCGAGCAGGTCGACGATTCGAGGCGTCTCGTGGCCAGGAGGCTCGGCGAGAGCGGCAAGCGATCGAAGCAGCTCCATGGCAGGAGTGCCAGGTAGGAGAGGCGGAAGGGGCCCGGGCCGGCTTCCCCTACCGTCTCGCCTCTTCTGGCAACAAGTAGGCTTTCTTCACCGGTTTCACGGGTCGGATCAACCAGCCGGGCCGTCGGGTTCCATCCGGAGAGTAGACCATCGCGGAGCGGGTCTTTTCGAGCCAGGCATTGAAGACTTCCGTGCTCTTGTCGGTGTCCACCCAGACCTCACCATAACGATCTCCCCTCTTGGCCTTTCGTACCCGGACAGCCTGGTGCCAGCAGTGCATTCCGGAGATGGGGTCGGGATGCACTGGAAACGTCATGTTCTGATGGACTCCCGCGTCGGTCCACCAGATTCGGCTGGTGTCCGGGTCGCTGGAGGCGTAGGGCTCGACGCCCTTCTTGCGCTTGAGTGTCCATTCCGATCCCTTGCGGTCCAGGCTCGCCGTGGTCATCATCTGGCGCTGGCCGTGATCGTGGATCTTCCAGCGTCCCATGTGGTGGCTGCAGGCCACGACTCCGGGCTTGATCCCTTCCGTCACCCAGGCCTTCAGCACGAAGTAGCCGATCTCGGTCTCTACCCGCACCAGATCGCCGGTCTCGTTGATTCCCAGCCGCTTCGCATCGCTCGGATGCAGCCAGAGCGGATTGGTGTGGGCGATCTCGTCCAGCCACTTGGAGTTGGCGCTGCGGGTGTGGATCTGGACCGGCAGACGAAACGTCGAGATGAGGACCATCTGGTCGTCGTCCATGCTCTCGGGGTGGACGTGGCTTCGGATGTAGGTCGGCAGGGCGTACTCTTTCCAGCCCCACTCGGCGAGGGTCGTGGAGTAGAACTCCAGACGGCCGCTGGGAGTGGGGAAGCCCCGAAGGACTTCGCCCTCGACTCGCACACCTGCCGGCCGGCGCCCTTCCGCGTCGCCGTCGGGTGCACCGGTAGGTGCCATGTTCAGAGGCGGCGGGGCTGGCGCGCGGGTGAAGACTCGCCCGAAGCGGTCCTCCGCCACATCCTCGAGCTCCTCGGCGGGTACCGGATTCTCGTAGAGCGGCCCGACGTCGGAAGCCACCTCGAAGGCACCGTAGCGCCGCATGAACTCGAGGGGCTCGAGGCCCTCCTTTGCGGCGGCGTCGGGCAGGCCGGGTACCGAGTTGTCGAAGATCCAGCCGTAGTACTCGTCGACAGTCAGGCGCTCGCCAGGCTTCTCCTTGGATTCCACAAAGGGTCGGATGCCAAGGCTGCCGTCCGGGTCGATCCTCCAGGACAGCTCCAGCCAGAACTCATTCTCCTCCCAGACTTCGCCGGGATTGCTGTGGCGGGTGTCGCTGATGGTCTCTCCCAGCCGCTGCCTGGCGGCGCGCAGCACGGGCTGGCGGAAGCCGATCCACTGCCCGGCATAGGTCTCGTAGGAGTGGATATCGTGGCGTTCGGAGGCCAGGCCCATGGGCAAGATGTAGTCGGCGAAATAGGCCGTCTCGTTCCAGGTCGGTGTCAGAGCGACGTGCAGCCCCACCTTGTCCTCGTCCGTGAGCATCTCGATCCAGGAGAATCCGTCCGGGTTGGTCCATACCGGGTTGTAGACACGGCTGAAATAGACCTCGAGCCGCTTTTCCGACCTCTTGACCAGGTGGGGTAGCAGGAAGGAGAGCTCGTTCATGGCCAACGGAAATTCGATCGGCCAGGTCAGCTCGTTCCAGTGCTCGGGATGGCGAGGCAGGTGAATGGGCCGCGGAACGAACTTGTTCCAGGCGTTGGGATACAGCCCACCGGGTGTCGCCACGGCTCCCATCAAGGCGTTGAGCATGAACAGTGTTCGAGAGACCTGCCAACCGCCTTCGTTGGAGGCGGCTGCACTACGCCAGTTGTGGGTCGAAAGGCGCGTTCCAGCCGTGGAGACAATCTCTGCGACCTCTCGCAGCACCGCGACCTCGATGCCCGACTCCTGCGCTGCAAACTCGAAGGTGTAGGTCTCGTACTCCGCTTTCAGGACGCGCTCGAAGCTCTCGAACGTCGGCTCCAGGCCGGGGTGCTCCTTGTCGAGATACTCCTGCCAGTTCCACCAGCGACGCACGTATTCACGGTTGTACAGATCGTGTTGGATGAGGTAGTTGGCGATGGCCAGATGGATGGCGGCTTCAGAGCCCGGTTGCGGTGCCAACCAGTGGTCGGCATGCGTCGCGGTGTTGGAGAGCCGCGTGTCGAGGACGATGAGCTTCGCACCCCGCTGCTTGGCCTCCATGATCCGCTGGGCGTGGGGGTTGAAGTAGTGACCGGTCTCGAGATGTGCGCTCACCAGGAAGATGACCTTGGCTCGGGCGTGGTCGGGGCTGGGTCGGTCGATTCCGGTCCAGTACTGGTAGCCGGAGCGGGCACCCGACGAACAGACGTTGGTGTGGGAATTGTGGGCGTCGCAGCCCCATGCGGCCATCATCCGCTC
>JAUWSP010000156.1 GCA_030610025.1 Acidobacteriota bacterium
CCTTCATGGAGCACAAGAGATCCCGCGCGATGACGAGACAAGGCGGCGGCCCGCCCGTCGCAGTCTGAGTAGCCGTCGTCGTCCGCCTGCGAACCATCCGGACGGACCTCCATAAAACGGTGATCATCTGCCCAGGACCCCAGAAGACGAGCGGACGAGGTTCGGCCGCCTCAACCCCGAAGGCCCGAGACGTCAGTCTTGGGGCGTTACGTCCTTCATGGGCGGTTTGTCGCCCGGGGTGGTGACCTTGGGGGCCTCGGGCTTGCGAAACATCCCGAAGAGCAGTGTGATCAGGCCGAGAAGCACCTCGTCGGCAAAGGGAATGAGGTCGGGAATGAGGACATCGAGGAGGAAGAGGCCGCCGGTGAAGAGAAAGAGCTGCGGGAACCGCAACCGCCCGGCGAAACGGGCGATCAGCGCGGGGAGCGTCAACCGGGGCGAAGCAGCCATCTTGAGGATCTTAATCCGAGCAGGAGAATCGCACCACCCCAGGCTGTCGAGCGGCCAGGTCATGCAGGGGCCGGCTCGGGACACTAGGCACCCTCCGGCGCTACCCGAATGCGTACGTCCAGGGCTTTGGCGCTGGCCCTGTCGGCGGCGGCCACGAAGGGGTTGATGTCCAGTTCCTGGATCGTGGGATGGCGCTCGACGAGCTGGGCGATACGCAAGAGGATCTCTTCGAGCAGCTCGAGGTCGGCCCTGGCCTCACCACGCACACCCTCCAACAGTGGAAACCCCTGAATGCCGCGGATCATCTCGCGGGCTTCCTGGGGTGTCAGGGGTGGCACACCGAAGCGCACGTCACGCAGCACTTCCACATACTTACCCCCCAGCCCGAACATGAGGAGGGGGCCGAATCGGGGGTCGGTCGTGATGCCGAAGATGACCTCGTGGCCACCACGCCCCAGCTCCTGGAGCAAGTACCCCTGGCTCTCGACGCCGGCGCTCTCGAGCGTGCTGCGGATCTCGTGGATGGCCTTCTCGAGCTCGCTGGAGCTGCGCAGGTCGATCTTCACCGCGCCCAGGTCGCTCTTGTGCACGAGGTCGGGGCCGACGGCCTTGACGACTACCGGATAGCCGATTCCTTCGGCCGCTACGGAGGCATCGACAGTACCGGTAACCTCTCGCCACTTGGCAACCGGAATGCCGTAGAGCTCGAGCACCCTGAATGCGAGCCCGTCGGGCAGGTACCCCTCACTCTGCTGCGCCAGGATCTCTGCTACCGCCTCGTCGTCGACGTCGAACTCCGGAATCGGCTCGTCTGCCGGACGCTGCCGGAAGGCCGAGTAGCGATAGAGCTGGGCCAGCGCCAGAGCTGCCGATTCAGGGAACTCGTAGACGGGCGGCAGGTCGGTACGCTTTCGGACCTCGTCGTGAAACTCGTCGGTGGCCATCATCACGGCCACCACCGGTTTGCTCTGGCCATGAACGGCCTCGCCGACCTGCTGCATGACGTCGATGGGGTTGGTGAGCAGCGGCCGGACGTTGATCACCATCACCATGTCGACCTGATCGTCGGCGAGAATGGCGTGCAGTGCCTTGGAGTAGCCTTCCGGGGTGGCGGAGGCGATCATGTCGATCGGGTTGGCGATGCTGGCCTCGGGAGGCAGGAAGGCCGCCAGGGCCTCGAGCGTCGGCGGGCTCAGCTCGGCGATCTCGAGACCGAGGTTGACGCAGGCATCGGTTGCCATGATCGCCGGGCCGCCGGCGTTGGTCAGGATAACCACTCGCTTGCCCGGCGAGAGGGGACAGCGGTCGAGGGCTTTGGCGATGGCGAAAAGCTCCTCGATGGTGTTGGCACGCAGCACCCCGCATTGCTCGAGAAACGCCGACACGGGCACATCGGCACCGGCGATGGCTCCCGTGTGGCTGGAAGCGGCGCGGGCACCCTCGGCGGTGCGTCCCGATTTCACGATGAGGATGGGCTTCTTGCGGCTGACCCGCTTGGCGATCTGTGGAAAGCGGCGTGGGTTGCCGAACGACTCCAGGTACATACAGATGACCTTGGTGGCGGGATCGTCCTCCCAGAACTCCACGAGATCGTTGCCTGAGACGTCGGCCTTGTTTCCCATGGACACAAACTGGGTGAGCCCTAGCCCCAAATCTGCAGCCGCATTGAGAATGGCCACGCCCAGCGCGCCCGACTGGCTGACGAAACCGATGGAGCCTCGACGAGCCGGGGTCGGCGAGAAGGTGGCATCGAGCCGGACTTCCGGATCGGTATTGATGACGCCCATGCAGTTGGGGCCGATCATCCGGGCTCCAGCCTCGCGTACCCTGGTCTGAAGCTCGCGCTCGAGCTCGAGGCCCTCGGCTCCGGTCTCGGAATAGCCGGCGGTGATGATCACCAGGCCCTTGATTCCCTTCTCCAGGCACTCCTCGACCACTCCCATGACCAGGGGTCTGGGGACCATGACGATCCCGAGGTCCACGGGGTCGGGTATGTCTCCGACGCTTTTGTAGGCTTTGAGCGAGTGGATGTTGCCGGCGTGCGGGTTGACCGGAAAGATGGTGCCGTTGAACTGGCCGAAGACCAGGTTGTGCAGCAGGGCAAAGCCCAGGGAATTGCGATTTCGCGACGCCCCGATGACGGCTACCGAACGGGGCGAAAAGATGGGCTCGAGCGACTGGACGGTTTCGACTCGCTTCATGGCAGGTAGATCCTCCGACTCTCGAGCATCATAACGCCGTGAGCCGTTCTTCTGTTGAGAAGAGTTCCTTCAGATGACCGCGCCCGGAAGCGCCAGAACGCGGAGTCGATCCTCGGCCAGGCAAACGATGGTGGGAAGGGCCGAGGTCACCGCATCGCCGTCCAGCTGCAAAGTGAGGTCTGCCGGCGCCTTGAGCTCGACCTCCTGCACCTGGAGGATCTCCACGTCTCGCCGTGCCACATGCCTACCGAGGGCCAGATCGCGCGCGAAGGCCATGGTCTCGACCCGGCCCCGGCCGTGAAACAGAACCAGGTGTAGCTGATGGTCATCGAGTCGGGCGTCCGGAGCGAGACGAAATCGGCCCCCGTAGTAAGGCAGGTTACAGACAGCAAAGAAGGAGGCGTGTTGCGTGCTGCCGTCGGCCACCAGTTCGAGATCGGGGTAGTCGTACTTGCGCCATTGGGCGAGGCCGGCCAGGGCGACGGCGACCTTGCCGAGGTAGCGCTTGTGGACAGGGTCGAGATGGTGCAGTGCCCTGGCATCCAGGCCGCCGGAGGTCTGCATGAGGAAGATCTCCTCACCGCAGCGTCCGACGTCCATCTCGATGGGTGTCGCTTCGCGCAGCCGCTTGGCAGCCGCAACCGGTCCCGGTGGCAGTCCGAGCGCGAGTGGGATGACATTGGCCGTGCCACCGGGGATGGTGCCCAGGACCACCTTCGAGCCCAGCAGGCCGGCTGCGGTCTCGCGCAGGGTTCCGTCACCACCGAACGCGTACACGGTCTGAGCACCGGCCTCCACGGCTTGCCTGGCCAGGCGAGTCGCATCTCCTGGCGAGCGGGTAGGTCGAGCTTCGATGCTCTGGCCCGGCCATTCGAGGGCGGCCTGGATGCGATCCACCAGTCGGGGCGTGCGCCAGCGTCCAGCCCGCGGGTTGAAGATCAGAACGGCTGAGCTCACAGCGCCACCGATGGGAGTCGAAACAACCTAGAAGAGACGAGCGGTCGAGTCGGACGGCGGTGTTTGGCCGAGATGCTCATAGGCCCGGGGGGTCGCGATACGCCCCTGCTTGGTGCGTTGCAGGAAGCCCTGCTGAATGAGATAGGGCTCGTACAGATCTTCGATCGTTCCCCGGTCCTCGCCGACAGCTGCCGCAATGGCTCCGATGCCAGCTGGACCACCCCGGTAGTGCTCGATCAATGTGGTGAGGATCTTGCGGTCCACTTCATCGAAGCCGAGCTCGTCGACTTCCAACATCTCGAGAGCCTTGGCGGCGGCCTCCTGGTTGATCACCCCATCTCCCTTGACCTGTACGAAATCGCGCACCCTGCGCAGCAGGCGGTTGGCGATCCTCGGGGTACCACGACTACGCCTCGCGATCTCTCGAGCGCCGTCGTCCTCGAGGCTTATCTCGAGCAGGAGGGCCGATCGCCTCGCGATCTCCGCCAGTTCCTGCGGCTGGTAGAAATCGAGGCGGTGCACGATACCGAAGCGGGCCCTCAGGGGACCGGTGATGAGCCCAGCCCGGGTGGTGGCCCCCACCAGGGTGAAGGGTCGCAGCTCGATCTGCATGGTTCGGGCCCCGGGACCCTGGCCGATCACCAGATCGAGCCGGTAATCCTCCAGGGCCGGATAGAGGATCTCCTCGATCGTCGGGCCCAGGCGGTGCATCTCGTCGATAAACAGGACCTGCCCGGGCTCGAGGTTGGTGAGGATGGCGGCGAGATCGCCAGGCCGTTCCAGGACTGGACCCGAGGTGTTACGGATCGAGGTGCCCATCTCCCGGGCGATGATGTGGGCCAGGGTGGTCTTGCCGAGTCCGGGAGGCCCGAAGAGCAGCACGTGGTCTAGTGCTTCTCGGCGTTCCAGGGCCGCCTGCATGAAGATCCGCAGCTTGCTGACGATCCGCTCCTGGCCGACATAGTCGTCGAGCGTTTGGGGTCGCAGAGACTGCTCGAGGCCGAGCTCCTCGGGTTCGGGAGCTCCGGACAGGATGTTTCGCTCGCTGGGCACGGCCTAATTGTAGCCGCCCTCGGTTCGAGGGCGCGAAAGGGAGCAAAGGCTCTAGACGCGGGACAGCTTCTGCAGGCTGGTGCGCAACAATTCGTGAGAGGCGGCATCGGGGTCTTCGCTTCGCGCCTGCGCGACGGCTCGCTGCGCCTCGGCCTCTCGATATCCCAGGTTTACCAGGGCCAGGACGAGGTCCTCCTCGAGAGGCGCCTTCGCCGCGACTGCCGGTAGCTCGGCAGCCAAGTCCTGAACCCGGTCCTTGAGATCCACGATCATCCGCTGAGCGGTCTTCTTGCCGATGCCGGGAATCGTCACCAACCGTGCGGTGTCTCCCGCCGCCAGGGAGGCGAGCAGCTCGTCCGAGGCCATGCCCGAGAGAATGACCCGAGCCAGCCGCGGGCCGATGCCGCTGACCGCGATCAGCTTCTCGAACAGGAGTTTCTCTCGTTCGCTCCAGAAGCCAAAGAGCTCGATAGCGTCTTCGCGGACGTGGGTATGTATGAACAGGCCTACCGTCGAATCAGTGCTGAGCCTCTCGATCTCGTAGTAGGTCGAGAGCGGGATGTGGATGTCATAGCCGACCCCACCCACATCCAGAATCACCCGCTCCGGAGTCGAGCGCCGAACCGTGCCGTGAAGAAAGCCGATCATCGAAGGGTCCTGGGTCCTGGGTCCTGGGTCTTGGGCACCATCGGCTTTGCGGGACCTCTGGATCAACCCTCGATGCCGGGAACGAGCTCGAAGTTGCGCAGCAGTTGCTCGTCGTAGGTCACACCCATCTCGTCACGCCGCTGGGAGATGAGAGAGGCCAGCAACTGGTTCAATCTCTCGGAGCGCACGCTCTCCCGGGCCTCTTGCTTCTGAGCTTCGAACTCCTGGGGGTCGAAGCGTTGGCGCTCGACGACCTCGAGGAGCAGGCTCTGACCCTCGTGCGTCAGGGGACCGGCGAAATTACCCACATCCAGGGCCAGCGCCGCTAGCGCCACCTCCGGATTGCTTCCCAGTCCGGCAATGGAGCCGCCGCGTCCGAATAGACCGCTGTCGCGGACTGCCAGCCCCAGCTCGGCTGCCACGTCGTCCAAACTGTCTCCAGCATCGAGTCTCTGGCGGGCCTCCACCATGCGTTCGGTCGCCAGTTGCAGCTGCTTTTCCTGCCGCACGGTACTGCCGACAGCGTCACGGACTTCGTCGAGGTCCGGTAGGCGAGGTTCCTGGGCCTCGGCGAGGCGGAGGATCACCCAGCCGGCAGCCGCCTGCACCGGCTCGGAGATCTCGTCCTGGTCCAGTTCGAAGGCGGTGAGTGAGAAGCCCGTTCCGCGCCCGATCCCCGGCACGTTGTCCTGGCGGCCGAAGGCAGGAGTGGTGAGGAAGGTCACGCCGGTCTCAGTGTCGGCCAGCTGCTGTAGCGCCTCCGGGGTTACGAGGCCTTCCTTGTCGATACGTTCGGCCAACTCGGTGGCGGTGGACTCGGCGAGGTCCTGGGCACGTTGGTTGAGCAGGCGACCGCGAATCTGCTCCTGGGTGTCGGCGAAGCTGGATCGGCCAGCTTCCCGCCTCTCTTCGACTTGGATCAGGTGGTACCCGAAGTTGGTCTTGACCGGCCCGACCACCTCGCCCGGCTCGGCGGCGAAGGCGGCTTCCTCGAACTCGCCGATCATTTGTCCCCGACCGAAAAATCCCAGGTCTCCGCCCTGTACCTTGCTACCCGGATCGTCTGAGAGCTCCGTGGCCAGGGTGGCGAAATCCTCACCGGCCGCGAGGCGATCGCGGATAGCCAGCATCTCCTCTTCCGCCTGTTGCTCGGTGCGCGCGGTGCCGACCTGTAGCAGGATGTGCCGGGCTCGAACCTGCTCCTCCTGGGTGAATTCCTC
>JAUWSP010000389.1 GCA_030610025.1 Acidobacteriota bacterium
GGTTCACCTACGAGGACACCCTGGAATATGCAAGGCGAGCCGGTGTGGCCATCTACGCTATTGGTCTTGGCCTCAACAAGAAGAGCGGCGACGCCAAGAAGAAGCTCACGCACCTGGCTGAGGAGACTGGTGGCCGTAGCTTCTTCGTCGAAGCCGCCGACCAACTGCCGGGAATCTACAGCGCCATCCAGGAGGAGCTCCGCTCCCGTTACTACATTGCCTATCAATCCACCAACACCGCCGAGGATGACGAGTTCCGCTTCATCGAAGTGAATGTCACGGGCAAGGATCTCAAAGCGAAGACCTTGAGGGGCTATTATCCCTAGGAGCCCATGGTAGAGCATGCAACAAGGCAGGGTCGACTCTTCAGCATTCCTTCTGGGGCCTACCGTATTCTTCTCTCTTCTACTCGTTGTCCTGACCCCGATCCAACCTGCCTCTGCTCTGTCCGCGGATCTGCCGCCGGTCGATGAGCTGACCCCTGATCCGCTTGCCTGGCTCGAGGTCGTCGTGCCGCTGATCTCCAAGTCGGAGGCGTCGGTCTACCAAGCGCTTGGGCACGACTATCAACGCCAGGCGTTCATCGATCGCTTCTGGCGGGAGCGCGACCCCTTCCCGGAGACCGGCCGCAATGAGTTTCTGGAGACATGGCAGCACCGGCTGCAGCTCGTTCACGAGCGCTTCGGGAACCCGAGGGAAGATCGTGCCGAGACCTTGCTGCTGACCGGGCCACCGCATGAGATCTTGACGAGGCCCTGCCCTCAACAGCTCGAGCCGATGGAAATCTGGCTCTTCGACGCCAGTCATCAGCTACCCGAACCCTTCACCCTGGTCTTCGTGCAGGACACCGGTGCGGCAACTGGCATCCTCACCCACTGGTCGCCGACAAGCGGTCTGAGCTCCTTGTCGAGTCACCCTACAGATTCGACCCCAGACCCACGCTCCGGCAAACCGAGTTGGGCCCGTCGGTGCAAAGGCGGCACAGAAACTCTCGAAGCTCTGGAAAGGGCTGCCGATTGGGATCGACTCAGAGTCGATGTGGAGCTGGTACCAGCACCGTCCAGAGAGTGGGCCGACGAATTCCTTTCGCGCTCGACCGACCTGCCTTCCGGTGCGAATCTGCTCGCCGCCTCCATGAGGCTCGACTATCCAGGACGGCATCGGTACCAAACGATCTTGCAGGCCCTGATTACCGTTCCTCTCGGGAAAGCCACCCTTGGAAAGGGAAGCGAAGATCCCGGCTATAGCTTCCAGGTGGACGGCGAGGTCATCAAGGACGACCAGCTGATCGAGAGCTTCCGGTACCGGTTCGACGTGGATGAGGCCTCGGGCGACGTCATCCCGCTCGTCATCCACCGATATCTCCGACCCCAGGCCTACAGGATCGCCATCCGAGTCCAGGACCGACACTCCAGTCGTTTCTTTCGTGACGAGCGAGAGATTCAGGTGCCCGCCATCTCACAGACCGGGATCCCTTCGGGCCACGATACGGGGCCGCCAGCTCTCGACCGTTCGAAGAGGGCCGAGGCTCTGCTAGCAGAATCCGTTGCGGCCCTCGGCTCCGAGGAGCACAGTCTCGAGATCCTGACGCCCTCCAACGAGCTGCATACGGATCGGCTCCGGGTCGAGGCAGTCGCCCGCGGAAACTCCGTCGCCAAGGTCACCTTCATCCTCAATGGCAAGCCGGTCATGAGCAAGACCCGTCCGCCCTACAGCGTGGAGATCGACCTGGGGCGCACACCACGACTCCACACGCTAGAGGCCCGTGCACTGGACGGCAACGGCGGTGTACTAGCTCGTGATCGGATCCAGATCAACGCCGGCCCGCACCGCTTCGCTGTCCGCCTCCTCCAACCTCAACCGGGACAGCGTTTCGTCAGCAGCCTTCGAGCCGTGGCGGAAGTCGAGGTGCCGCGAGGCGCGGCTCTGGAGCGGGTCGAGTTCTACCTCGATAACGAGCTTCTCGCGAGCCTCTACCAACCACCCTACACCCAGCCCCTGGTACTACCCGAACAGGAGCGCGTCACCTATGTTCGTACCGTCGCATATCTGAGAGACGGCAACTCTACAGAGGACCTGGTCTTCATCAACACGCCGGAGCACATGGATCGCCTGCGAATCGACTTCGTGGAGCTCTACACCAGTGTCTCCGATCGCGGCGGCTCCCCTGTCGAGGGGCTGCTAAGAGAGGACTTCCAGGTAGTCGAAGCAGGGGTGCCCCAGTCGATCCGCCGATTCGAGCGAGTTCGTGATCTACCCATCCATGCAGGCATTCTCCTGGACACCTCGACCTCCATGGTCGAAGAGCTCTCCGAGGCCGTAGAAGGCGCTCTGCGATTCTTCGAAGGCGTAGTCAAGCCCAGGGATCGAGCCGCGGTCGTGGTGTTCAACGACGAACCCAGACTCGCGGTGCCATTCACCAGCAACCATCAGATCCTGGCAGGAGGTCTCGTGGACCTGGAAGCCGAAGGCGAGACGGCGCTGTACGACAGCCTGGTCTTCGGGCTGCACTACTTCTCCGGCATCAAGGGAAAGCGCGCGCTCATCGTGCTTTCTGACGGGGAGGACTCCTCCAGCCGGTACTCGTTCGATGAGGCCCTGGAGTTCGCCAGGCGCTCAGGCGTCGCCATCTACAGCATCGGCCTCGGTCTGCCCAGCGGAGAACTGGGGGCGCGAATGCGACTCCAGCGGTTCGCTGCCGACACCGGCGGGCGTTACTTCTTCATCAGTCAGGCCAGTGAGTTGTCGGAGATCTACGAGTCGATCCAGAAGGAGCTGCGTTTCCAGTATCTTCTGGCCTACCAGTCGACGGATATGGAAGGCGTCGACTTCCGACAAGTGGGAGTCCGGGTCTCCCAGCCCGACTTGGAGGCCAAGACCATTCCCGGCTACTATCCCTGAATCCCGGCGGGAGACGGAAGAGGAGTGAGGCGCATGAATCCATCGACCCGAGAGCTGCCGCCCAGACTCGTGCTGGCCTCTGCCTCGCCGCGGCGTAGAGATCTACTCCAAGGTCTGAGACTCGCCTTCGAAGTGCGGTCTGCGGAAATCGACGAGAGCCTCCTTGCTGACGAGCTTCCCGAGGACCATGTGCTGCGTCTGGCCCGCTCCAAGGCTCGGGCCTTGGCCCTCCCTGGCGAGTTGGTCCTGGCAGCGGACACCATCGTCGTCCTCGACGGGCTCATTCTCGGTAAACCTGCCGACCCGGCCCAAGCGGAGCAGATGTTGCGCCAACTCGCTGGCCGAAAGCACGAGGTCTATTCCGGTGTGGCCTTGCACGAACCCGGCAGCTCCGCCACCGTATCGGCGGCGGAGCGTTCCGAAGTGCGAATTGCAGCTCTCAGCGACGAGGAGATCCGATGGTACGTGTCTACAGGGGAACCCCTGGACAAAGCGGGCTCCTATGCCATTCAGGGTCTCGGTGCCCTTTTTGTCGAAGCCGTCATCGGCAACTACACCAACGTCGTGGGCCTACCCCTTCCCCTCACTCGTTCCCTGTTCCAGCAACTGTCCTACGACATCCTCGATTTTCGGACCCAGTCTGGTCGACTGGAGACCTGAGGGCTTGGGGGTTGAGGCGGACGGTCGTACCTCCCGGTCGATCCTTGAGGGCTTGAGGGTTGAGCTGGCCGCAGTTGGTGTCGGCCTGCCTTTGGGGCAGTAGGGCTCACTGCCTCAAGGCCCCAGTGCCTCATTGCCTTCGCCGGAGCCAGAGGTTCGTTCGGGTGGTCCGCAGGCGGACGGCGGCGGCTACTCGGACTGCGACGGGCGGGCCGCCGCCTTGTCTCGTCATCGCGCGGGATCTCTTGTGCTCTGTGAAGGTCCTTGCGCTGCGCTCGACTCGGCACCCCCTATCGAACC
>JAUWSP010000358.1 GCA_030610025.1 Acidobacteriota bacterium
AGTCACCTGCCCAGTGGACGACCCCACTCCGTTGTCCGATGCAGAGATCGTAATCGAAGATCTACCCAGCCGATTCGTCAGGCGGAGCATCGAGGGCGTCTGGCTTCTCGTCGCCGGGAAGATGGGTGACAGGGGTCCGGGGTCAGGATGCGACGGCCCGATGACGAAAATCGCCCGTGATCTCAGGCTCCGCTCGAAGCAGTCCGATTGTGTGACCCTGCTGGACTTCAAGGCGGGCATCGAAGACTCGGCTCGGGGTGTCCTGGTAGGACTCGACCAGGCTGTGGTCGTGGTCGATCCGACTTTGGCGGCTGTCCAGATGGCCATCAACATGAGCGATCTGGTCGATCGGATCCAAAAAGGCGATCCGCCAGCGACAGCCCATTTGGAACATCCCGACCTGGTGGCAGCGGCCCGCAACTTATACAGCCAGGCACGAATCCAGCGTGTGCTCGTGGTTCTCAACCGAGTCGAGCCGGAGAGCTCGAGACGTTTGACCGAGCTGCTGGCCAGACGAGACCTTCACCGGGTGGCCCAGATTCGTAACGACCCTGTGATCTCGGCCGCCTGGTTGAACGGTGAACGGCTCGAGACGAAGCAGGCCCAGCAGGACATCCAAGGCCTGGTGGTTGCGCTAGAGATGAAGGGTCAGAAGCCCGGTCATCAGGTTCTCGAGGTCCCGGTTCACCCGGCCTTTACCTACTAGCGAGAGATCGCAGAGGGAGGATGCTGGCATGGCATTTGTCTACGGCCCTGTACCCTCGCGGCGACTCGGACAGTCCCTTGGAATCGATCCGATTCCCTTCAAGACCTGCAACTACAACTGTGTCTATTGCCAGCTGGGGCGCACGATTCCGGTAACGAACGAGCGGCGTGATTTCTTCTCACCGCTTTCGATTCTGACGGAGGTCGAAACCGCCCTCGACCAGCATCAGCCCGGAAACATCGATTACGTCTCCTTCGTAGGCCAGGGTGAACCGCTGCTTTGCGCCAGCCTTGGAAGGCTCATACGGTCTGTAAAGGCCCTGACTTCGATCCCGGTAGCCGTCATCACCAACGGGTCACTTCTCTTCATGCGTGGGGTCCGGGAAGAACTGTGCGCCGCAGATGTCGTGATACCGACTCTCGACGCGGCAGACGAGGCAACATTCCGTCAGATCAACCGAGCCTGGCCCAGCCTTGGAATCGACCGCATTGTGTCCGGGCTCGAATCCTTTCGCGCGGACTTCAGCGGCAAGCTCTGGGTGGAGGTCATGCTGGTTCGCGGCCTCAACGATACTGAGCCGGTGCTCATCCAGTTGGCAGCAGCCCTGGAGCGCATCTGCCCAGATCGGGTTCAGCTCAACGTACCCGTTCGGCTACCAGCCGAGGAGTGGGTGGAGCCTTCCAATGCGGAGGGTCTCTTGCGCGCAATGACCATCCTCGGAGAAGTCGCCGAGGTGATTCCGGCGGCAGAAGGGATGTTCGAAGTCGACGCAATGGACTCTCTTGTCGATGGGGTCGTCGAGATTCTGCGGCGCCATCCGATGCGCCAGCGCGAGCTCGAGAGGACTCTGGGGCACCTTGCAGGCGACTCGAAGAGCGAGGTCATCGAAGCCCTCCGAGAGCACCCATTCACGCAGCGGCGGAATTACCGGGGAGAAGTCTTCTGGACGTACGCAGGGGGGCAATACGGATCGGCCTCCCGGAGGCAGCCCCGACCTTCCTCACCGTAATCCACTGGAGGTGAAGGCTCACGCAAACACCGTTCCTCGCCTTGGTACCACTCCTTCACATATGCCTGGTCGTGGTCTTCCTGATAGCAGCTGCCCATCCTCTCCATTGACCTGGCTTGCGATCGGTAGTATTGTGCATATGCACGATATGGACTCCATCCCATGCCGCGACCACGGAAACGCAAGCTGTGCCGAGCCTACGAAGGTGACCGGGTTTTCAAACCCCGGAGCATACCCATGCACCAGCTCGAGACGATTCGCCTCGAGCTCAGTGAGCTGGAGGCAATGCGCTTGTGTGACCTCGATGGCTTCGACCAGGAGGCGGCGGGACACCGCATGGAGATTTCTCGCGGAACGGTTCAGCGCCTGCTGAAAAGCGGTCGGGAGAAGGTCCTTCAAGCATTGCTGCAATCGAGCGCTTTGCTAATCGAAGAAGGAGCGCATCATGAAGATCTGTATACCGACGCAGGATGACCAGGGGCTCGAATCGCGCCTGTTCGGCCATTTCGGCAGTGCCCCGTTCTTTACGATTGTCGAGGTCGACAGCGGAGACCTGCAGGTCATGGGCAATCTCGGGCTTCACTCCCATCCACGAGGCTGCCACCATGTCGATGAGCTGAAGGCCTACGACATCGACGCTGTCGCCTGTGCGGGTCTGGGCCGTCGGGCCTTCGCCGGCCTGCAGGAAGCTGGGATAGACGTGTTGCTCCCAGAGAGTGGCACGGTAGGGGAGATCCTCGAGGCGTTGCGTCTGGGCCAGCTTCGCAAGCTGTCGGCTGACGAGGTTTGCGGTGGAGGTAGGCCTGGAGGCGCTCATGGCGCGGGAAGTGGTCATGGTCGAGGACACTGTCATGGAGATGGCCACGGCCATGATCATTCGGATCGTCCGGCGCGCAGCATGAGATCCAAAGTTCACGTGTAGGAGGGCACATCGATGAGCAAGGAAAAAGGCGGCTTCAATACTCAGTCCGTTCACGCCGGTTGCGAGCCGGACCCCCTTTATGGAGGGGTCTCTGTCCCCATCTACCAGTCCTCCACTTTTGCCTTCGAGGGGGTCGACCAGGGCGCCGCCCGCTTCCGGGGAGATGAGAGCGGCTACATCTACACGCGCATGGGCAACCCGACTGTCGCGGCACTCGAAGGGGCGGTAGCGTCGATGGAAGGCGGTCATGCTGGTCTGGCCACCAGCTCCGGCATGGCGGCCATCACCACGGTCCTCCTCACCTATCTGGAAGCTGGCGCCCACTTGGTAGGCACGGATTCGGTCTACGGTCCCTCGCGAGTCCTCGTGGAGAAACACCTGCGGAGGTTTGGAGTGCAATCAGACTTCGTGGACACGACGAACACCGAGAACATCCGTGCTGCCGTCCGTCCCGAGACCCGAGTGCTCTATATCGAGACACCCGAGAACCCGACAATCCGTCTCACCGATATCAGGCAATGTGCCGAGATCGCTCGACAGCACGGGCTGGTCCTGGTCGTCGACAACACTTTCGCCACCCCCGTGTTGCAGCGACCCCTCGAGCTTGGCGCCAACATCGTCGTGCACAGCATGACCAAATTCCTGAACGGACATGCCGACGTCGTGGCCGGCATCATCGTGACCTCCACGGAGGAGCAAAGGAAGACCATCCGGGAGGTGCTCAATCACCACGGTGGCTGCATCGACCCCCACCAGGCCTGGCTGGTGCACCGTGGGCTCAAGACCCTTGGATTGCGAGTCGCACAGGCGCAGCAGAGTGCCATGGCAATCTCCGAGACCCTCCACAGCCATCCGGCAGTGGAGTGGGTGAGATATCCGGGAGCCTCGGATCACCCCCAGCGCGAGCTGGCCCAGGAGCAGATGGATGGTCCCGGAGCTATCCTCTGTTTTGGGGTTCACGGAGGCCTCGAAGCCGGTCGCCTGTTGATGGAGCAGGTGAAGATCCCCACTCTGGCGGTCTCACTCGGCGGGGTCGAGACCCTGATCGAGCATCCGGCCTCGATGACCCATGCCAGCCTGTCCCAAGAGGCGCGAGAACAGGCTGGAATCGATGACAACCTGATCCGACTCGCGGTGGGCTGCGAGGACACGGCGGACTTGATTCAAGACCTCAGTGCGGCACTCGATGTCGTCCAACAGCGTGAGCCTCTACCTGTTGGAATCGGCTCCGACTGATCCGGGGGGCAGCAATACACCAGGGCGAGCATCTCGAGGGTAGGCCAGGCGTCGCCGACAGACCACGAGGCGGAAATCCTCGCACCCCCGTTTCGGGTAGGCTCTGTCGGTAATTTCGAACGCCACCCGAACGGAGGTCCTCGTGTATCGCTACGCTTCCAGAACCCTGCTTGTTCTTCTGCTCCTCGTTGTCGCCTTCTCCATTCCTGCCAACTCGGCGAC
>JAUWSP010000518.1 GCA_030610025.1 Acidobacteriota bacterium
CCAGACCGTTCGGTGTCACTGCGCAGGTACTCGGGGCGGCTGGTGCCAGATACGAGGGAGCATTGGTGTGGGCCAACGGTGTGTTCTGCCCATAGGACCCAGCGGCAAGCAGCGCAATCGCTGCTGTCATCGATAGCCTCTTCATAAGTGTTGCCTCCCTCGCCTTCGTCACTGACAGGGCTTCCCTGACCGCTCTTCGGCAACCCGCCACTCTTCTTCTGCCAGAGCAAGACTCGTGGCTTTGTGTACTCAGCCCTTCGACTGGTCTACCCTTGATGAGTTGAGCCCAGTCTACTGTTGCTCGAAAGCAGGCGCAAGTGGGCCAGAGGGCAAAGCTCGCCCCGAGGTCGCAGGGTGGCCTCGGTTCCCATGCGCTGCCGCCATTTGTGTTCAGAGGTGGAAACCCACAGACCCAGGGGCCTACCTCGCCTCCTGTCCGTACTTCTCTAGCAGTGCCTGGAACCTGGGGTGGTCGCGGAGGGGGTCCCAGCGAGGGTCGAGCTCGAGCAGAGGTACGGAAACCGGGCTCGGAATGGACAGCAAGGTCTCGAGCAGATCGATGGCTTCCCCATATTCACCCGTGCTCGTGTAAATGAATGCTAGCGCCCAGAGGGGAACAGACCCTGCCCAGGCATCTTTGGACAGGGGGAAGATCTCCACTGCACGCTCGCCTGCCCGCTCTGCTTCTCGGTTCCGTCCGAGTCCCGCGTAGGTGCGGCCCAGCGAACTGAAGAGTCGGTGATCGTCTGTTATCTCGGAGATTCTCTCTTCTAGAGCTGCGCTGGCGGATTCGAACGCTCGTCTGGCGTCCTGCTGATTGCCAAGAGCTTGAAGGGCCTCTGCTCGGAGCAGCTCCTTCGGCAACCAATAGGTCTGAAACTGGAGCCACTCAGAAGGGTTGACAGACAAGACATCCAGCGCCCCCTGAAAGTCTCGATCGATACGCAGGAAATCAAGCACTGATGGGCCGAGGATCCCTTGCTGATCGAGGGCCGCAGAGGCTGGCATGGCCTCGATGATTCGTCGTGCCGATTCGCTGTCGCCTCTCCAGAGAACGTGAATGTAGGCCTTCAGAAAATAGGCCAGGCTCTGATCAGGCACCAGGTCAATCGAGATGTCACAGTACCTGATCGCTTGTGGATACCGCCTCAACCACAGGAATGTCAGCCCGATTTCGAACGCGATTTGGGAGTCACGGGGACTGAGCGTGAAGGCCCGGAGGTTGCTTTCGAGCGACTTCTCACTTTGCCCCATCCGACGGGCTACAGAAGCGACAGAATTGACAATTCCAGCGTCGCTGGGTAGGGCCTGGGCGGCAGCTTCGAAATTCTCCAGAGCCGCAGGGTAATCCCGCTCAATCCAGTAGTGGAATTGCCCTTTCGCAGCGAAAACCTCAGGTGTGTCTCCCGCCAACGCCAGGGCTTTGTCGAGAGCCTCCCGTGCCGCGACTTTGCGACTGGGCGAGCGGTCATAGCCAAAGACATATGTCTGAGAGTGGGCTGTCGACAGCTCGGCGAAGGCAAGCCCGAAGTCGGGATCCAACTGTGTGGCTCGCTCGAAGCTCTGGACAATTTCTTCGAGATGTCGTGCTGAAAAGTCAGGCTCGCGTTGCAGATGTCTTCCAAGGAGAAACGCTTGGTAGGCCTCGGTGATTTCCGTCGGCAGGAGCTCGATTCTTCTTTGCTCGCTGGCCCCCAGGGTGATACCGAGATTGTCGACGACGATCGAGGCGATCTCCGATTGGATTTCGAAGATCCCCGCCAGCTCCGCATCATAGGAATCTCCCCAGAGAGGATTATCATCGGCGATTCGTATGAGCTGGGTCGTGACTCGGATCTTGCTGATTTTCGGCCCGCGGTCCCATCGAACCGCACCTTCCAACGCATACCCGACACCAAGCTCTTCACCGATCTGTTGTAGGGGCGGTCGCTCTCTCTGGTACTGCATCGAGCTCGTGCGGGAAGTCACCTGGAGCCCATGAACTGCGGCGAGGCGACTGATCAACTCATCGGTCAAGCCAAGGGCGAAGTACTCATCCTCCGGCTGTCCGAGGTTCTCGAAAGGCAAGATGACGATCTTGGGTATCGCGGCAGCTGACTCCGCAACCTCTTCAACAGGGGTCTGTGGTCGGTTGAGCCAGATTGCGAACGCAACAACCAGCACCCCTGCGAATCCAGCTGCTAGTGGCCACCATCGGAAGCGTTGGCGAGGCTCGACTGTCATCATTGCTGCGCTGCTCGGCTTCACGACCCCCGACTCGACCTCCTTCCGCAGTGCGTCGAGCTCGTTGTGTACGTCGATGGCCGACTGGTATCGCTGCTTGGGATTCTTCGCCAGGCAGTGGCTGACGACGCGACTCAAGTGGTGCGGGACTTCTTCCCTCACCGTGTCCACCTCGCGGGGCGTGTCTCGCATGATCGCCGAGATCACCAATGCCGAGGTGTCGCCTTGAAAGGGTCGCTCCCCAGTCGCCATCTCGTACAGGGTCACCCCGAGCGAGAAAATGTCGGTGCGGGCGTCGAGGTCTCTGCCTGCGAGTTGCTCGGGAGACATATAGGGCACAGTGCCAAGAGCCCGACCTTCCTCAGTCAGTGGCTCGGTAGGTAGTCCCGTTGCTTCTGGCAGTGCCGCCTCCTGCCGTAGCTTGGCCAGTCCGAAGTCCAGTACCTTCACCCGGCCCTCGTCCGTGACCATGATGTTGGCGGGCTTGAGATCGCGGTGGATGATTCCCTTCTCATGAGCAGTGGCCAAGGCATCGGCAAGCGGGATCGCGATCTCGAAGATCCGCTCGAGTGGCATGCCCCATCTGCGAATCAAATGCGAAAGAGGCTTTCCCTCCACCAGTTCCATGGTGATGAAGTGGGTTCCCTCGTCTTCCTCAACCGAGTAGACGTGGACGATGTTCGGGTGATTCAGGGCAGCTAGAGATTCCGCCTCCCTCTGGAACCGCTCCAGGCGCTCCTGGCTGGCTGCTAGATCAGGTGGCAGGACCTTGAGAGCTACTTGCCTCTTAAGGGTC
>JAUWSP010000293.1 GCA_030610025.1 Acidobacteriota bacterium
AGCACCTCTACTACTTCTGGATGGTGGCCAAGGAGGGGGGGATCTCGCACGCCAGCGAAGTCCTGGACCTCTCGCCATCGACCATCAGCGCGCAGATCAGTCAATTGGAGAAGTCTCTCCAGGTGAAGCTATTCCGCAAGGTGGGACGAAACATCCGCCTGACCGAAGTCGGCCAGATCGCCTTTCGCTACGCCGAACAGATCTTCGGGCTCGGCCGTGAGCTGACCCACGCCCTCAAGGGCTGGGATACGGATGGACCCATCAGTCTCCAGGTCGGCATCGCGGATGCGGTGCCAAAGCTGGTCGCCACGAAGCTCCTGCAGCCGGCGTTCGCTGTTTCTCCGGAAATTCGGTTGACCTGTCGAGAGGGCCGTCCCGAGGCACTCCTCGCCGAGCTCGTACGGCATCGTTTCGATCTGATTCTTCTCGACGCCCCCGTCGACCCAAGGGCCAACATCCGGGCTTTCAGTCGGCTCCTCCGAGAGTCTGATATCGCCATCTTCGGGACTCCCGAGCTGCTTCGGCAGTACGGTCACGGCTTTCCCGAATCTCTGGAGGGAGCCCCTCTCCTCCTGCCCACTGCCGACTCTTCCATTCGGAGATCCTTCGGTCGTTGGCTGGAAGCGCGGGAGCTCCAGCCCCGAGTCGTTGGAGAGTTCGAAGACGGGGCTCTGATGAAGGCGTTCGGCGAGGTTGGCGCTGGACTCTTCCCAGCGCCGTCGATCATCGCTGACGACATCGAGCGACAGGCCGATGTCGACTGCCTGGGCTCGCTCGAGGGTACCCGCGCCCGCTATTACGCGGTCACCGTCGAACGCCAGCTAGAGCATCCGGCTGTTCAGGCGATCTGCGACGCTGCCCTCGAGCCCTCTCCTACAGCTCCAATAACTTCCTGATCTCCTCCTCCATCTGCACCTCGTTTCTGCCTACTTAGACGTGAAAACTACGAAAAGGGTTGGCCGAAGGTTGCGCATTCCTGCGAGCCAGTGTTTATAGTGGAAGCTCGATTTCGACAATGATGGAGTGGATCGACTACACTTTCTTTCTACGCCCCTACGCCCCTACGCCCCTACGCCTTCCAATGATCTCCATCTCCGATCTCCGCTTCCGCTACTCCCAGGGCGGGTTCGCCCTGCATGTGCCCCAGTTGGAGGTGGAATCGGGAGAGAGAGTAGCCATCATCGGCCCCAGCGGTTCCGGCAAGACGACGCTGCTGAATCTCGTTGCCGGCATTCGCTCGCCGCAATCGGGCAGGGTGATCACCAATCAGATGGACCTTTCGGAGCTCGCTGATAGCTCACGCCGCGATTTTCGAATCCGCAATATCGGCCTGGTCTTCCAGGAGTTCGAGCTGCTGGAGTATCTGAACGTCCTCGACAACATCCTGCTGCCGTACCGGATCAACGGATCGCTCGAGCTGAACAAAAAGGTTCGCCAGAGGGCTGCGGAGTTGGCCGAGATGATGGGGATTGGCGACAAGGTGAGCCGCAACGTCCGGCGGTTGTCCCAGGGAGAAAAGCAGCGCGTCGCCGTGTGTCGAGCCTTGCTGGCCGAGCCCCCATTGCTCCTGGCGGTCGAGCCCACCGGAAACCTCGACCCGACGAACAAGGACAAGGTCCTGGACATCCTGGTCGAGTACGCCGATTCGAAGGGCTCGACCCTGGTCACCGTCACCCACGACCACGATCTCCTGAGCCGCTTCCAACGCATCATCGACTTCAAACAGTTCTACGATCTCGATCCAAAGCCCGAGGCAGCGCCCTCGAAGGCCCCCTAAGCCACATGAAAGACACCCTCTACCTCGCCTGGCGCTATCTCGCGCACCACCGGATCAAGACGGCGATCCTGGTGGGCTCGTTGACGCTGATCACCTTTCTGCCGGTCGGGCTGAACGTGATCGTGGGCCAGAGTGCCAGGGAGCTCACGGCGCGGGCCGAGGCCACACCACTGCTGATCGGGGCCAAGGGGAGCCCACTGGAGCTGGCGCTCAACTCCCTCTACTTCGAATCGGATACGCCGGAGCTGACCACCTATTCGGAGGCGGTGCGGATCGAGGAGTCGGGCCTGGCGAAGCCCATCCCCCTCTACGTGCGCTTCCAATCACGCGAGAGCCCGATCGTCGGGACGACACTGGAGTACTTCGACTTCCGGGGTCTCGAGATTGCCTCGGGACGCAGAATGGCCGTGCTCGGGGAGTGTGTTCTCGGTTCTCGCGTTGCGGCCAGTATGGGAGTCGGCCCGGGCGACACAGTCATCTCCTCCCCGGAAAGTGTCTTCGATCTGGCTGGTGTCTATCCCCTGAAGATGCAGGTGGTTGGGGTCTTGGAACCGTCGTACACGGCCGATGATGGCGCCATCTTCGTAGACCTCAAGACCACCTGGGTCATCCAGGGTCTGGTTCATGGTCACCAGGACATGGATGCGCCGGAGGCCGCCGCGGGAGTGTTGAAGCGCGAGGGAGACACCATCACCGCCAACGCTTCGGTGGTCCAGTACAACGAGATCACTCCCGACAATGTGGACTCCTTCCATTTTCATGGCGGAATGTCGGGCTACCCGATCTCGGCCATCATCGCGGTGCCTCACGACCAGAAATCGGGCACCATCCTCATGGGCCGCTACGAGGCCGACGACGAGGTCAGCCAGATCGTGCAGCCGGCAACGGTGATGAACGAACTGCTCGGCACTATCCTGACGATCCGTGAGTTCGTGGTGGCGGCTCTGCTTCTGGTGGCCATTGCTACTTTGGCTACCGCCGCTCTGGTCTTTCTCCTCTCGCTCCGCCTGCGCCGCCGTGAGATCGACACCATGAGCAAGATCGGCGGCTCGCGACTCAGCATCGGGACCCTACTCGCCTCCGAGATCGTCGCTGTGCTGGTGGCTGGAGTCCTTCTCGCAGGGCTCTTGACCCTGCTCACGGTGCAGTTTGGAGAAGAGCTGATCAGGGCATTGTTGCTTGGATAAGGAGGAAGAAGATGAAGAGCCGTTTGTATCTCCCGATTCTGGCTATGTTTCTCATCGCCTCTGGATGTACTGAGAGTGGTCCACCTGGAGAAGAGCCCCAGGGCACCCAGGACTCAGGCCCTCAAGCCCTCGAGCCGCTCTCCATCTTCACTACGAACTATCCCCTCGCCTACTTTGCCGAGCGGATCGGTGGCGAGCAGGTCGAGGTCTCCTTTCCGGCTCCGGCCGATGTGGATCCTGCCTACTGGGCGCCGGAGGCCGAAGTCATCGCCGATTACCAGCAGGCGGACCTCATCCTGCTGAATGGCGCGGGCTACGAAAAGTGGCTGGAGCGGGCCAGCCTGCCTGCAAGCAAGCTCGTCGATACCTCGGCAGCGGTGGCGAGTAGCTATGTCCCGCTGGACGAAGGTGTCGTTCACACTCATGGGCCGGCGGGGGAGCACTCCCACAAGGGGTGGGCCTTCACGACATGGCTGAACCCGATGATGGCCATCGCGCAGGCTCAGGCGATTCAGGAGGCTCTCTCCAAGGTTCGTCCCGAAGCGGCAGCGGACTTTCGTGTTGCCTACGAGGGCCTTCAGGCGGACCTACTGGCGCTCGACGCACAACTCCGGGATGTTGCCGCCGACTTCGGAGGCCGACCCATCCTCTTCTCTCACCCTGTCTACCAGTATCTGGATGAGCATCTCGGCTTGAATGGCGAGTCGGTCCACTGGGAGCCGGGCGAGATGCCGACCGAGAAGATGTGGAACGAGCTGTCGACGCTGTTGCAGTCGCATCCCGCGGAGTTCATGGTCTGGGAAGGGGAGCCGCTGGAAGAGGTCGAGAACCGACTGGCGGAGATGGGATTGACTAGCGTCATCTACGACCCCTGCGGCAACGCACCTGAGAGCGGTGACTTTGGCTCCGTGATGTTGCAGAACCACGACAATCTGAAGATGGCTGTGGACGCAGACTCCGGAGACGCGAACTGAATACAGGTGGCACCTACGGCTCGGGCACCAGTTGCGGACAGGGAGTTGAATGATGAATCGTCGACTACTGAGCATCCTGTTGACCGCGGCCCTTTCGATGACCGGCGTCGCGGTTGCAGAGGACGAGGCTCCTTTCCTACTCGGTCCGCCGACGCAGGACGGGCCGGTGGTGGTCGAGGTCGGGTTCTACCTGAGCGATGTCAACGATGTCGACGAGGAGGACCAGCAGATCGAGATCGAAGGCATCCTGACGCTTCGGTGGCAGGATGATCGCCTGGTCTTCGATCCGACGGCGGCAGGAGTTCAAGAGAAGGTCTTCCAGGGCAACTACCAGTTCTCGGAGGTCGCTACCGGTTGGTGGCCGCAGCTTGTCCTCGCCAACGAGTCCGGGGGGTACGAGCGCCAGGGAATGGTTTTACGAAACCGGTTCGACGGCTCGATGGTCTACATCGAAGAGATGAATGCAACGGTCGAGATACCCATGGGGCTGCGTCGATTTCCCTTCGATCGGGAAAATTTCGAGATCGTCTTCGAAGTCCTGGGTTTCAACCAGGATGAGGTCTTGCTGGAAGCCGATCATCACACCACGGGCTCCGAGGCGAGGGGAGTCAGCATCTCGGAATGGAGACTCGAAGA
>JAUWSP010000379.1 GCA_030610025.1 Acidobacteriota bacterium
GCGGGGCTTCGTGGACGGACTCTCAAAACCTCTGCTAGAGTCTCGACGGGCCGCTGGAATCCGAATCGCCAGCATAACAGTAAAGAGGGACGCAACTGCTTTCCTCGGCAAGCCTTGAAACATTTCTTAAAGGAGCTATTGCGCTGTTCGAGTCAGCCATCCATGGACTGCTGCTGAGAGTTGGCCCCGAGACCGCTCATGACCTGGCCATGTCGGGACTTCAGAGGCTGCAGCAAGTCCCTCCCATGCTTCATCGCTTCGAGCGTCAACATTGCTTGGTCGATTCGAGGCTGGCTCAGGAGATCTGGGGCAGGCGATTCCCCAATCCGGTCGGACTCGCCGCCGGATTCGACAAGGACGCCGTCGCCGTACCAGCTCTGGCCGCGATGGGCTTCGGCTTTCTGGAGGTCGGCACGGTAACGCCGAAGCCCCAGGCCGGCAATCCACGTCCCAGGCTCTTTCGCCACCGGGAGTTGCGGTCGCTTCAGAACGCGCTGGGTTTCAACAACGCAGGCATGGAAAGTCTGAAGAGACGGCTGACCCAATGTTGGCCGCCGCCGGTGCCGGTTGGCGTCAACATAGGCAAGAACCGGCAAACCGAGTTGGCTGCAGCCGCAGTAGACTATCGAGTGTTGGTGCGGTATCTGGGGGATAGAGCCAACTACTTTGTCATCAACATCTCTTCACCGAACACTCCGGGGCTGAGAGACCTCCAGCAGGGCGAGACCGTAGCAAGGCTCCTCGAGGTCTGCCAGGAGGAGACCGACCTTCCCGTTCTGGTCAAGCTGTCGCCGGACATGGAAGACGCCGCCGCTGCAGAGCTCGCCCGCGTAGCCGTTGATTCCGGTGCCGCTGGTCTGGTCCTCACCAACACCACGGTCGACTATTCGCTCGTTCCAGAACCTCAACCGGTGGGTGGTCTGAGCGGAAGAGTGCTCGGGCGAAGGAGCCTCGAGTTGCTGAGAGTCGTGGCTGCAGAGGTCTTTGGCCGCTGCGTTCTGGTGAGCGTGGGTGGCATTGAGACAGCGGCGGATATCTACGCTCGGCTGCGGGCTGGCGCGCAGTTGGTTCAAATCTATACAGCCCTGGTCTACGGCGGATCACACGTTGTCCAGAAACTCAACGAGGAGCTTCTGCATCTGCTCGACAGCGATGGTGTCGCTGACGTGGCGAGCGCTGTAGGACTGGACGTGTAGATTCTACACATTCGCCAAAAACTCCATTGCTTCGGTCTCTGGGGTTTGTCAAGGGGGTTGGTTTTCCATTGTGGTCTTGTTACAGGGTGTTTTTTGGACGGCGTAGTCCACTGGCTGTTGTCGTGGTTGGTCTTTGGGTCGAATCAGGAGGGCTGAAGTCTCATGAGTAGCGAGCGAGATCCACTCGATCATCTGGCGATCGCACTGGACACATCGGACCGGGTGACCTTCGAGAGGTGGTGTGAGCAGTACGGGCCACGCGTCGGAGTCCTGAAAGTGGGCTTGGAGGCTTTTGTGAGATGGGGTTACGAAGCGGTCGAGGTGGCCCGGCTCCATGGCCGACGAGTCTTCCTGGATCTCAAGTTGCACGACATTCCGAACACGGTGAGCGGAGCGGTCACCGCAGCACGGGCTTCCGGGGTCGATTTCCTCACGGTTCACGCCTCGGGGGGACCCGCCATGCTGGAGGCCGCGCAACAGGCCGCGGGCCAGCGGTTGATGATTCTGGCGGTGACGGTTCTCACGCACCTGGACGAGGCGGCCTTGCAAACTCTGGATCTACCGGGAAGCAGTCGGAGTCGGGCGAAGAAATGGGCTCTGATGGCGCAGCAGGCGGGCTGCGCCGGGGCCGTGTGCTCACCTCTGGAGGTGGCCGCGCTTCGAGAGCAGTGCCCAGCGCCGTTTCTGCTGGTGACACCGGGGATTCGGCTCACGGCAACCAAGGGGCACCAGGACGACCAGCAGCGAGTCGCGACTCCGAGAGAGGCATTGCGGGCAGGCGCGGACCTGTTGGTGGTTGGCAGGCCGGTGACTCGCGCCCCCGACCCAGAGCTGGCACTCCTCGAGATTGCCCGAGAGATTCAGGGCGCCCTGACCGGGATCTAACGGTCAGGGCTCGGTTCAGACCGCGAACACCGGTCGGTCGACGACGTGATCGATCTCGATCACATAGGTATAGCCGGGGAACTCGATCGGAATGGAGTATCTGGCGGTAATTTTCACTCGTCCACCGCGCCGTGTAACGGTCACATTCTTCGGTCCGACCGGAAGCCCCAGGTCCTTGGCCCTGGCGACCACGTTCTTCTTCACCGCTTCGGGGGGAGTGCTGGTGGCCCGCTGAGCCTGTTCCTCCATGTAATCGTAGAGCTCGGCGGTCTTGATCTTCACAGGAATGATCTTCCAGCAGGCGAAAAAAAACACGACGAGAACCAGCAACCAGATAACACAACCGATCTTGCCCTGGCCATAGCGAGTCTGCAGTGACGGCATCATAGTCTCCCTGCTCGTTCTTGAGATCCGGTGACTCGTGAATTCTAGCGCACTACGTGAAAAGAGCGGTCCCACCGGGTGTTGGTGAAGAACTTGGAAAACACATTTGACAACTGCCGGAGCTTGCCTTGGTACCCCGGCCAGTCGACAGGCTCCTCCTCGCTCGCGAAGGACCAGTAGATGAGAAAGGCTCGTCCTTTGATGTAGTTTGCCGGCACCGGTCCCCAGAAACGAGAATCGTTCGAGTTGTCCCGGTTGTCGCCCATGAAGAAGTACTGGTCTTCCGGTACCTCGAAAGGGCCGAAGTTGTCGCGGTCCCGGTAGCTCTCATGCAAGAAGACGGAGTGCGGGTAGACACGGGAGTCGGAATAATAGGCGTAGTGAGAGTCAGCGACGACCTCTCCATTGACTCGGAGCACCTTGTTGACGCTCTCGATGGTGTCTCGCGGCACGCCGATGCAGCGCTTGATGAAGTCTCGTGACGGATCTTCTGGGAAGCGAAACACGACGACATCGCCTCGTCGCACCGCGTGAGTCGGCAGCAACCAGCGGTCGACAACGCTCAGGGTCGGCCCAAAGATGAACTTGTTGACCAGGATGTGATCACCGATCAGGAGGTTCTGCTCCATGGATCCGGTAGGTATCTTGAAAGCCTGCACGACGTAGGTTCGAGCGAAGGTGGCGAAAATCACCGCAATGAGGAGCGCCTCGAAGTACTCCCTGAAGATCGACCTGGAAGAGGGCATGACAATGGCCCCGGCTAACGTACCAGGTGGAAGGTCCGCTCCCAGCGTGATTTGCTGAAGAACCCGATAGTGGTGCCGACGAGTTGCCGCACCTTGTTGCCCAGGCCCCTCCAGACACCGTCTGAGGTCTCGCCGCCGAAGGACCAGTAGATCAGGAAAGCTCGCCCCTTGACGAAGTGCGCTGGCACAGATCCCCAGAACCTGGAGTCGTAGGACTGATCTCGATTGTCCCCCATGCAGAAGATGTGCTCCTGCGGCACTGTTGACGGACCGAAATTGTCCCGCAGGCGGGCCGACGGAGGCACCGAAGGAAGATCCCGGAAGACCCGGGAATCCCGATGCCAGGTATAGGCTCCGTCATCGACCCACTCCCCATTGATATAGAGATCTTTGTCGACCAGGCGGATTTCGTCGTCGGGCAAGCCGATACAGCGCTTGACCATGTCGACCCTTGGCCGCTCCGGCGATCGGAAGATGACGATGTCCCCGGGGCTCACCGGCCTCGAGGGCAGAAGCTTCTGTTCGAGCCGGGTCGGGGCAGGGTCGAAGATGAAGCGGTTGACGAAGAGATGGTCGCCGATGAGTAGCGTCTCCTCCATCGAAGCGCTTGGAATGTAGAAGGTCTTCACCACGAAGGTGTTCGTAAAGCCGAGAAAAATCCCGGCGATGATCAGGGCCTCGAGGTACTCGCGGAATGTGCTTCGGTTCGACA
>JAUWSP010000201.1 GCA_030610025.1 Acidobacteriota bacterium
ACAATCCACCCGTAGTGGAATGGGCGCTGAAAGAAGGCTTGGCAGTGACCCAACCTCGCGACGTGCGTGATGGCGCATTCCTGAGGGAGATGGCCGCTTGGTCACCCTCGGTGGCGGTCGTGGTGGCCTTCGGCCAGATCTTCCCCAAAGCCCTGCTGGAGATTCCGATCCGGGGCTGCATCAATCTGCACGCATCGATGTTGCCGCTGTACCGTGGCGCCGCTCCGATCCAGGCCGCCATCATCGACGGCGAGGCCAGTACCGGTGTTACCACGATGCAGATGGAGGAAGGCCTGGACAGCGGCCCCATTCTGCTTCAGGAGGAATTGGCGATCGGACCGAGAGAGACAGCCGGGGAGCTATCCGGACGCCTGGCCGATATCGGTGCCGAATTGATGCTCCGGACCCTCGAAGGTCTGGAGTCGGATGACATCGAGATGAGGCTTCAGGCACACGCAGAAGCCACCATGGCTCCGCGCCTGCGCAAGGCCGATGGCGTGCTGGACTGGAGTCAGAGCGCCCCGCGGCTGTTCAATCGAATCCGGGGCGTCACGCCCTGGCCGGGAGCCTCTACGCAATTGCGGAATCGGCCGCTGAAGATCCTTTGGGGCAGTGCCGTCGAGGGCGCGTCTGGGTCAACAGGTAGCGAGCCCGGCACCTATCTCGGCCTGATCGATGCTCGGATGGCCGTCAGCTGCGGGAATGGCACCGTCCTCGGCGTGGAGCGCGTCCAGCGCCCTGGCAGGAAGCCCCTGGAAGCCTCCCAGTTCGTCAACGGTGAGCCGATCGAGGTGGGAGAGCGCTTCGGGTGAGCGCACCTCGCAGGAACGTCCGCGCGTTAGCTTGTACGGTCCTCGAGAACACCCTGTCCTCGCTGGCGCCAGTCGATCCGGTCCTGAGTCGCTTCGACCGTGGCCTCGAAGAGCGCGATCGTCGGCTGCTCCACCAGTTGGTGTTCGGGGTGTTGCGCTGGCTGCGGAGACTCGATGTCATCATCGCCGAGGCTTCGTCACGTCGCATGGAGGCGATCGATCGGGCGCTTCACTGCCCTTTGAGGATCGGTGTCTACCAGCTCGTCTTCCTCGATCGAATCCCGGACCATGCTGCGGTCAGCGAGTCCGTAGACCTGGCGCGGCAGCGGACTCATCGCCGTGGAGCAGGATTTGTGAATGCCGTTCTCCGCCGGGTGGCAGCCGCTCCGTCGCTCGAAGGCTGGCCGGTGAGGACCGAGGATCCGATTCAGCGAATCGGTATCGAGACGAGCCACCCGGACTTTCTCATCGGAGAGTGGATCCGACAGTACGGAGTGGGCCAGGCCGAGCTGCTGGCAATGGCCAACAATCGAGCCAAGCCGCTTCATCTACTGAGCTTCGCTGATCGAGGTGGACGTCAGGCTCTGGCGGCGGAGTTGGCTGATGGAGGTGTGGCCACCGAGGCCTCCTCGCTCTCTGCCCTGGGACTGGTCGTAAGAGGTGGTGATCCGCTCGAAACGGAAGCCTTCCGAAGAGGTGACTTCTACATCCAGGATGAAGCGAGCCAGGTGGCTGCTCTTGTGCCTCCACCCCTCGATGGGGAGACCGTCTTCGACGCTGCTGCCTCGCCTGGTGGCAAGAGCCTCTCTCTCCTGGCAACGGGCAGGGACATCAGCGTGGTGTGCGCCGATGTGGGGTTGTCTCGGCTCGAGCCGCTGAGGAGCAACCTGCGTCGGCTGGATCGCGAGATCCCGGTCGTCGTCATGGACGCCCGACAACGTGCGATCGATGCGTCGTTCCGGCGGGTGATCGTCGATCTGCCCTGCTCGGGCACGGGTACCCTCCGCAAGCATCCGGAGTTGAAGTGGAGGGTGAGCCGAAGGGAGCTGGAGCGACTCTCTGCAGCCGGCCTGGCCTTGCTGGAGGGTGCAGCACAGCTCGTCGAGCCTGGCGGGATTCTCTCTGCAATCACCTGTTCCTTGGAGGACACCGAGAACGAGTTGGTGGCAGACCGATTCCTGGAGAGGCACCGCGACTTCAGCCGCCTGGGTCTCGAGGCCCTGCTCGAGCCGCCGCTCGATGAGCTCGTGCAGGGTCCAGGACTATGGAGGATCTTGACCGGCGGCGACCATGACGGGTTCACCGTTCAGGTCTTCTGTCGCTTGCGAGGCTCTGCCTGATCGGTCGATGCCTGTCGAGGCCGATACAGCCGCGCGAGTCGCTGAGGAGAAACGCCGGCAAAATAGAGGGCCCAGATCAACCAGTTGAGGGCTACGGTACGGCCGATACCCTCCTCCAGATATCGCCGAGCCGAAGTCGTGGCCTCGAGTGGCAGGACCACGACCTCGCCCCGTCGTTTCATCCGCCGGATGAGGTCGAGATCCTCCAGGGCGGGCCAATCTCGAAAGCCCCCCAGTTCGTTGAAGATCGCGCGGCTCACGAATTGAGCCTGATCGCCCAATGGACATTGGGTGAGGCGGGTTCGCAGTCGTACCAGTCTGCTGCCCAGGGCCATGGCCCTGTGGTCGGTATCGAAGCGGACCTGGAAGCCACCGCCGACCTTGCCGCTATCGATCGCCTCTCGAATCGCCGGCAGCGCTCCGTCGGGCAGCCTGGTATCGGCGTGTAGGAACACCAGGGCATCGCTCCTGGTAGCGGCGGCCCCCCGATTCAGCTGAGGTCCCCGACCTGGAGCCCCGGAGATCGTCCGCGCACCCAACTCCTTGGCCAATCGAAGGGTGTTGTCTCGACTTCCACCGTCGCTGACCACGACTTCATCGGCCGCCGAGAGGACCTCGGGCAGGCTCCGCCGCAGGGACGACTCTTCGTTGAGAGTGGGAATGATGGCTGCGACGGTAATGGTCGCCAAGATGCCAGAATGCTAGCATAGGCCCTCGCCCACATGAGCCCTTCGAACCCCTTCAGCCACCTGGATGACCGCGGTCAGGCCCGCATGGTCGACGTGTCGGAAAAGCCGGTCACTCGAAGGGTCGCCGAGGCCTCGTGTCATGTCCGGATGTCTCCTGAAACCGTCTCTCGGCTGGGCGAGATGCCCAAAGGAGACGCCTACACCGTCGCCCGGCTGGCCGGCATCCAGGGGGCCAAGCGAACCGGTGAGCTCATACCCCTGGCCCACCCATTGGGGCTCGATCAGGTTGAGGTGGAGATCGTGCCTGATGCCGAGGGTGTGCGGATCCAAGTCCGAGTCATTGTCACCGCCCGCACCGGAGCCGAGCTGGAAGCCATGGTCTCCTGCTCGACGGCGGCACTGGCGCTCTATGACATGGTGAAAGCGGTCGAGCGGGATGCCGTCATCAGCGACCTCCGTCTGGACGCCAAGAGCGGGGGCCGTAGTGGGGAGTTCAGGCGACAAGAATGATTCTCACCGGTCTGGATCGGCTTCTGGCCGAAGACAGGGCCCTGGCCGGTAGACGGTATGGCCTCCTGGTTCACGGTGCGTCCATGAGCGCCGGCCTGGTCCCCACACACCTTGCATTGACGGCCACTGGAGCCGAGCCTCCTGTTTTGCTGCTCGGACCGGAGCACGGCCTCTACGGTATCGAGCAGGACATGGTGTCATCGGCCGACCAGGTCGATCCATGGACCGGACTGCCGATCGTGTCTCTCTATGGCGAATCCGAGTCGTCCCTGCGAGCCGACCCGAGCCATTTCCGCGATCTCGACCTGTTGGTCATCGATCTCCAGGATGTGGGTGCCCGCTACTACACCTATGCGGCCACGGCGGTCTGGGCGGCGGAAGTCGCACTGCGCGGAGGCTGTGAGGTGTGGGTGCTCGATCGACCGAATCCCATCGGTGGTTTGGCGGTGGAGGGCAACCTGAGGCGGGAGGGCTTCGAGTCCTTCGTCGGGGCCTTCGAGACTCCTGTTCGTCACGGCCTGACCCTGGGCGAGTTGATGCGCCTCGAGGCGGCACGCCGAAACTGGCCGGAGGGCCTCCGTGTCTGGGCCATGCACGGGTGGCATCGATCGATGCTCTGGGACGAGACAGATCGTCTCTGGATGGCCCCCTCACCCAACATCCCCACCCCACAGACCGCCCTCGTCTACCCGGGGCTCTGTCTCCTGGAAGGTACCGAGCTCTCGGAGGGGCGAGGGACGACGCGCCCCTTCGAGTTGGTCGGCGCGCCTGGAGTCGACGCGATGCGCCTGGCCAACGAGCTCAATTGCCGTGGACTCTCAGGTGTGCGATTCGTCCCGACCTTCTTCCGACCCGTGTTCCACAAGCACGAGGGCGAGGTCTGCGGTGGGGTAGAGATCAAGGTGACGGATCCGTGGTCGTTTGAACCCTATCGCTGTGGAGTCGAGGTCCTCTTCGGTTTTCGACGACACGCACCGAAGGCCTTCGCCTGGCGCGAGAAGGCATACGAGTTCGTCAGCGATCGGCCGGCGATCGATCTGCTCGCAGGTTCCAGCGAGCTGCGGGAGATCCTCGATTCAGGAGAGGATCCCGTCGCCTGGTGCGATTCGTGGGCCGACCAGGAAGACCGGTTCCGACGCGAATGTGAGCCCTGGCTGCTGTATTCTCGAAGGGCAGAATCATGAAGCGGATCCATCTTCTGTCGGTCGAAGCCCGAGCCGATGCGTTCCTCGAGTTGATCGAGGCGCTCGGTGCCGAGGGCAGGCGAGTCGGGTGGCTCGACCTCGGTGGCGCCCAGGCGCCAGCCACGCTGGCGGCTGCCTCCGGAGCGGGTGTGCTCCGGGCCGTTGGCGTCGATGACGGCGTGACGGTCGCCGTCAAACCTCGCAAGGGTGCCGTCGTCATGAAGGACCTTTTGCGGGAGTACTTCGTGGGTTGTTCGGTGGTGCTTGTCCGGGGCGCCGAAGGTCTACCTCGTCTCTTGGTAGCCGAGGTGGGCTGGCTGTTGGAAGTCCCAGGAGCGACTGCGAGAGCCCTGGACACGGCAAGCCTGGTGGCGGCACTCAGGAAGCCAAGACCCTTCGGGCCCTGAGCCCAGTCGGGCTTGTTCGCCAGGTCCCCAGGAGCGAGCTGTCTTTACGGTTGACCCCTGAACAGAGGCGGTGCCACAATGCCGCCGCTCGGTATCGAGACGACGAGGACCAACCCTGAGGAGAGCCCGACCATGACACGCCCGAGAATCCAGTTCTTTCTTCCCGGTCCGACCTACGTTCTGCCGGACGTTCGGGAGGCCATGGTGGCGGACGTCGTGGGGCACCGCTCGCCAGCTTTCAAGTCGCTCTACGAGTCCATGGTTCCGCGTCTACAGGCGGTCTTTCGCACTCGTGGTGACGTGTTGGTAGCCACCGGCAGCGCGACCCTGGTGATGGAGAGCGCGGTCGTCTCGACCGTCGAGTCGCGTGTTCTCAATCTGGTCTGTGGTGCGTTCTCCGAGCGCTGGCATCAGATCTGCCACTCGCTGGGAAAACAAGCCGATCGAGTATCGGTGCCGTGGGGCCAGGCCGTGGATCCGGATCTGGTGAGAGAGGCTCTGCGTCGGCAGCGATACGAGGCGGTGACTTTGGTGCACAACGAGACCTCGACCGGCGTCATCAGCCCCCTGGAAACGATAGCTCGGGTGGTCCGGGAGGAGAGTGAGGCCCTGCTGCTGGTCGATACCGTCTCCTCGATGGCTGGCGCACCGATCGAGACGGACGAATGGGGGTTGGACGTCGTTCTGGCCAGTGTGCAGAAGGCCATGGCCGCGCCTCCGGGCCTGACAGTGTTCAGCTTCTCGGAGAAGGCCGCCGAACGTGCGGCTCGGCTGGAGAATCGGGGCTTCTACACCGACTTTCTGCGCTATCGCGACAAGCACCGATCGGGTGGCACGATCACCACTCCGGCCGTCTCGGTGTTCTATGCCCTCGATCGGCAACTGGACAACATC
>JAUWSP010000150.1 GCA_030610025.1 Acidobacteriota bacterium
CGATCTGGGCCTGAATCTGGACAACCTGGAGGGCATGGCCTTCGGCCCCGAGCTCGCCGATGGGCGCCGCTCCCTGATTCTGGTCGGTGACGACAACTTCAACTACCCGATCCAGGTCTCTCAGATCTTCGCTTTCGCGTTCAGCACGGAACCGACACGAATCTCGCAAGTCCAGGGAGCCGATCACGTCTCACCACTCGAGGGACAGTGGGTAGGCGAGATCTCGGGGGTCGTCACGGCGCTGCAAGGAGGTAGGGAGGCGGGCTTCTGGATGCAGGAACCCGACATGGGATCGGTCCCCGAGAGGTCGACGGCCGTTCAAGTCCTGGCGGATCCTGCGGAGACAGTGACGGTCTGTGATCGCGTCGAGGTGGGGGGTCGCGTCGTGGAGCAGAGCAACCGGTACGGTCTGACAGTCACAGCCCTGCGAGCGAGCTCGGTCGAGATTCTCGAAAGCGGTTCGGAGATGCCTTCTGCTGTCCGGGTTGGCGAAGGAGGCCGAACGCCCCCTGACGCGGTGGTGGACAACGACGGGCTGCGGTGGTTTGAACCCGAGTTCGACGGGATCGACTTCTGGGAGAGCTTGGAGGGCATGCGAATCGAGATTCGGAATCCGACGGTGGTCGGACCGACGACACGACATGGCGATTTCGTGGTGGTCGAAGACTCAGGGGTAGCCGCTCCAATGCGGACCTCCACGGGCGGCATTCTCTTGCGGCCCGGAGACGGGATTCCGGAAAAATTGATCATCGACACGCATCGACTCGACAAGGCGCCTCGGGCAGCTGTCGGTGACCGCTTCGAAGGCAGTGTCACCGGCATTCTGGACTACCGGTTCGGGGCTTTCCGCCTCGTCGCTACGCAGACTCTTCCGGACTTGGTGAAGCGGCCAGGAACGGTTGCCGAAGCCCCGCTTCAAGGCGGCAAGGGAAGCCTGACCATTGCCACCTATAACGTCGAGAATCTGGACCCGTCCGACGGCGAGCAGCGCTTTGGGCGGCTCGCCGAGGACATCGTCGATCGGCTTGGAGGCCCGGACATCTTGGCTCTGCAGGAGATCCAGGACAACAGTGGTACCGAGGACGATGGCGTCGTCGCGGCCGATCAGACCTTCGGAGGCCTGATTCGAGCGATCCGCGAGGCCGGCGGGCCGGCCTACGAGTACTGTCAGATCGATCCCATGGATGGTGCCGATGGAGGACAACCCGGGGGCAACATCCGGGTGGGCTATCTTTTCAATCCCGACCGGGTCGAGCTGCAGCGGCGCGGCCTGGAGGCCGGCCCCAGGCAGCCCTCGACTGCCATACGTGGAGAACGAGGGGCAGAGCTGTCGGTGACCCCTGGTCTCGTCGATCCCGGGCATCCGGCCTTTCGGGGTGATGGGGGTCGAGGCTTCGAGCCGGCCCGCAAGTCGCTGGCGGTGGAGTTCGAGTTCCGAGGCAAGAAGCTCTTTGTGGTGAACAATCACCTGAAGTCGAAGCGCGGTGACGATCCAGTCTTCGGCCCCCGCCAGCCTGGCTTTCGTGCTACCGAAGACCAGCGCTCACAGCAGGCTGCCGTGATCGGCCGACTCGCCGAAGAGCTCTCTCGGCTGGATCCGACATCGAGAGTGATCGTGCTGGGAGACTTGAACGACCACGAGTTTCGAAGCCCCCTGCGGGTCCTGGAGGGGGCCGGTCTGGTGAATCTGATGCACTCGGTACCTGCCGCCCGCCGATATTCCTTCAACTACAGAGGAGCCTCGCAGCTGTTGGACCATGTCCTGGTGAGCCGCAGCCTCTTCGAAGAGGCCAGGCCCGAGGTCGAGATCCTCCACATCAACGCGGATGCCGCCTTCGCCGATCGGGCCAGCGACCACGATCCGGTGGTGGTTCGACTGCGCCTGGATTGAGTGTCTTCGTGGGATCAGGAGCCGGGTTGGTCCAGAAACTGCCTGGCAAACTCGACGAAGGTGTGGGTGTCGGCGAAGTTGCTGACGATTCCCACCGAAATGCGCACCGCACCCGTGCTCTTGCCGTCGATGCAGAGTCGAAAATCGTCGTAGGTCATGCCCTGGTCGGAGCTTGTGAAACAGGTCACCAGCTCCTGCTTCGAGATGCCGAGGGCCATCTCACCGGCTCCGGGATTGCAGAAGCAGCCGGTGCGCAACGAGATCATCTTCTTGTTGGCCTGGCTTTCGATGACGTCGTGGTCGATGACTCGTCCCTGGTTATCGTAGAAGTTCAGCGTGATGGTGCCACCGCGTTGGTCGGAGCTCCGCGGGCCGAAAATCTGGATCAGTGGCCGGCCATTGTCGTGCCTCAGAGCCGTGAGGTTGTCGATGAGCCAGCCGGTCAAACAACGGACTCGCAAGTGAATCTGATCCAGGCCCACCGATTCGAGAAAATCCAGGCCGATGTCGATGGCCGGGATGCTGAGGTAATCCACTGTGCCGTCCTCGAAGGCGGCTGACCCGGCCGCCATGGTGTGCCGGTCGGCTTGCACGGAAGCCACCTCGATCGTGCCGCCGGCAAACCAGGGCCGATGGAGCTTCTCGAGTGCTGGCCACCTGGCGATGAGTGCCCCGACACCGGTCGGATAGCCGAACATCTTGTAGAACGACAACGCCACATAGTCGGGGTGCCAGCGGTTCAGGTCGAGTCGATTGGTCGGCACGAAGGCGGCGGCATCGAGGAGCACGTCCCATCCGCGCTCCTGGGCTCTCTCGATCCAGTCCAGTGGGTGCTGGACACCGGAGAAATTCGACTGGGCCGGAAAGGCGAAGAGATTGTGACCGCCCTTCTTGGCGAGGCTCCAGGAGGACTCCAGCAGGGCTTCCGGTACTCGCATTTCCGGAGGTGCAACCGGAATGTAGGTTGTCTTGGCACCATGGGCCCTATCGAACTCCCGGATGCCGTTGACCGAGTTGTGATTGTCGAAGGTCAGCAGGAGCTGGTCCCCAAGCTCGAACGGATAGGACTCACCGACCAATTTCAGCGCGTGACTGGCATTCGCCGTAAAGATCACGCCGTACTCGCTCGGCGAGGCGTTGAAGAACTCGAGGATGTGTTGCCGCGTACGTTCGACCAGCTCGGTGGTGCCGAGAGAGGTGGGATTCGTAGAGTGGGGATTGCCGAACACCGTGTCTTGCAGAAGGGCAGTGTGACGCTCGATCTGGCTCTTCCCGTAGAGTCCTCCGCCGGTGTAGTCGAGGTAGACGTGTCCCTGTTGATCGAGGCGCGAGAAATCTCTGTCGCGAAGCTCGTCCAGGATGGCGGTCTTCAGGAAATCAGGACAGGACTTCTGGAAGGCTTCGTAGGCCTGCCGGGACTCCGGGGAAGAGGTGGTAGAGGTGGTAGAGGTGGTCATTGTGAGTCAAGGCCCTGCGATCGAAGGCTGGGGGCACAGGCTAGCGGATCGGGGCGTCCGCGATCAAGCGCAATGAGACTATAATTTCGGCACTCCATGACGACCTCGACCCATCCTCGATCCCAGAAAAAGCCGGTAATAGGTGCCGCTACGGCTACCGATTCTCACGGAGGTGTCGGAGAGCCGACCCTGGATCTCTCGACGGTGTCTCGCGAGCTCGGACGAGTGGAGGCCGCAGATCCAGGGCCGACGCTGATCTGCCTTGGAGGTCTGCATGGCAATGAGCCCGCGGGCGTCCTGGCGATCGACCGGGTGCTCGAGCAGATCTACAGACGTCCCGAAGGCCTTGCTGGCCGATTCGTCGGAATAGCGGGCAATCGCCGCGCTCTGGCAGCTGACTGCCGCTTCCTGGCGCATGACCTGAATCGGGCCTGGAAGCCGAGCTCGGTGGAGCGACTTGCAGCCCTGCCTGGACCCCTGGGCGACGAGGATGAGGAGCTCGTCGAGCTGAATGCCTCGCTGAGCAGAATCGTCGATGAAGCTCCAGGCAGGATCTACCTCCTGGATCTGCACACGATCTCCGGGCCAGGACCGGCATTTGCCATTCTAGACGACACCCTCCAGAACAGGGAGGTGGCGTTGGATTTTCCTGTGCCGCTCGTCCTGGGCCTCGAGGAAGAGCTGGGAGGTACCCTGGCCAGCTATATGACCGCGCAAGGGGCAACGGTCGTCGGATTCGAAGCTGGGCTTCACGACGATCCAGGGTCCGTCGATCGGGCCGCCGCAGCCATCTGGATCGCCCTGGACTCCTGTGGAGTTTTCGAGCATGAGAGCCGTTCGGAGGTGGTGGCAGCTAGAGAGCTCTTGAGACGCCAGGCCGACGGTCTTGCCCGGATCGTCGAGGTGCGTTACCGACACAGTGTCGACGAAGGGGAGAGTTTTCAGATGGATCCCGGGTTCAGCAGCTTCGATCCGGTAGGAGCGGGGCAGGAGGTCGGAACTGGCCGGAACGGACGGGTCCGGGCCCCTCGCTCGGGTCTGCTGCTCATGCCGCTCTACCAGGAACAGGGGAACGACGGGTTCTTCCTGGCCAGCGAGGTGCGACCGATCTGGCTGCCGGTCTCGACCGCGGTACGGCGGCTGGGCGTCGAGCGTTTCTTGCATTGGCTTCCAGGAGTCGAGCGCCATCCGAGTCGACGCCAGACCTTTGTCGTGGATCGCCGCTACGCTCGTTGGTCGGCGCGGCAGCTCTTCCACCTTCTGGGATTCCGACAGGAAGGCAAGGCTGGTCCGCGTTTGACCATGCGTCGACGCCGGGACCAGCTTCGCTGACAGTAGCTACCCAGTGCAGTGCTAGACTTCCGGCCGTGATCTTTCCTGCTGCTGCAGTCCGCGGCGCGGACGTCATCCTGCACAGTTTCGACGAATTCCAGACCCGGTTTCGGGCCATTACGAGGCGCGCCAGGGAGCGCTTCGAAAATCGCGATTGGGACGGCATCCATCGCGATACGGTCAAGCGCCTCAGCCTCCAGCCGCAGGCGGTGGCGGAGACCTTCGAAGTACTTCAGGAGCAGATCGGGGAGAAGATATCCGACCGGGATCTATGGCCATCGATGAAGGAGGCCTTCTCTCTGGCCATTCTCGGCCGAAACGATTTCGAGGTCGCGCAGACCTTCTTCAACTCTCTGACCCGGCGAGCCTTTCCCCATGTCGGCGTAGACCCACGAATCGACTTCATCTCGGATGATTTCCCGCTGCCCTACAGGGGTTGGGAGATGGCCAGCACTCGCCTCTATGCCGTTCGGCAGGTGGATTCGGGAGTCCTGCGTAGGGTCCTCGAGGACGCCGGCTTTCGAATAGCTTTCTCCGATCTTCATGGCGATGCCGAGTTGGCCGCTGCTCGCCTGAACCGGGACATCGTCCTCGCCTTCGGCTCGGAGACGATCGAGGCCCTGGACATCCTCCGCCCGGTCTTCATCCGCAACAAGGCGGCCTACATCGTCGGCCGGGCGAGGCGAGGAGAGCAGGTCATGCCCTTGGTGCTGGCCATCCTCAATCGGGCCGGAGGGCTGAGGGTCGATGCCGTGCTGAGCCGCGAGGCCGACGTCAGCATCGCGTTCAGCTTCGCGCGCTGGTACTTCCACGCTGACATCGACAGCCCGCGCGAGGTGATCGGCTTCCTGCATTCGATCCTGCCGCGCAAGCGCATTGGAGAGCTTTACCTTTCCCTCGGCTACCACAAACACGGCAAGACCGAGTTCTACCGTGACTTGATGAAGGACATCCACGCTTCGGAAGAGCGCTTTGTGGTCGCCCCCGGTCAGCCTGGATTGGTGATGTCGGTCTTCACCCTGCCCTCGTTCCCCTTCGTCTTCAAGGTGATCAAGGATTTCTTTCCGCCGTCCAAACGGGTAACCCGAGAGGAGGTCATCCAGAAATACCGGCAGGTCATGCGTCACGATCGCGTGGGTCGTCTGGTGGACTTCCAGGAGTTCGAGCACCTGAAGTTTCGCCGCGAGCGCTTCTCCGAAGAGCTGCTCCAGGAGCTCCTGTCGGTGGCCTCTCGGACGGTCTCGCTTTCGGATGGCGACGTGGTGATTCGTCACCTCTACATCGGCCGGCGAGTGACGCCCCTGGATCTCTACGTCAACGAGGCTTCGGAGGAGGAGTCGCGGGCGGCGGTGGTCGATTGGGGGCGTACGCTGAAAGACCTGGCTGCTGCCAACGTCTTTGCCGGCGATATGTTGCCCAAGAACTTCGGAGTGACACGCCACGATCGTGTCGTCTTCTACGACTACGATGAGCTCTGCTCGCTGTCGGAATGTCGATTCCGGAAGATGCCCCCCCCACGGGACGACTTCGAGGCGATGGCTCCAGAGCCCTGGTTCTCCGTCGCCGACGAGGACGTCTTCCCCGAGGAGATGCGAAGTTTCCTGGGGCTCAGAGGCGAGTTGGAGGATGTCTTTCTGGAGCATCACTCCGACCTGTTCGAGGCTGGCTACTGGCGTCGAATGCAGGAGAGAATCGACAGTGGAGAGGTGATCGATATCTACCCCTATCCTGTCGATCGACGGCTTCGGGCCGACCCGCATGCGCCGGCCTCCGGTGCGAGCTGGGGGTAGGGAGGGGGATCCGACCTGGGGGTTCAGTCGGATGTGCCGTACTGATCCGTCATCCACTCCCGGTAGGACTCGTCCATCACGGCCCGCCACCACGGCTGGTTGTCCAGGAACCACAGGACGGTCGATTCCATGCCCTTCTCGAAAGGGATGCTCGATCCA
>JAUWSP010000274.1 GCA_030610025.1 Acidobacteriota bacterium
ATCCGTGATCGTCGTGGGAACCGACAGTCCCGAGCTCTCTGAAGACCATCTGCAGGAGACCCTGAGCCTCCTGGCCAACGATCCCGACCGGGTGGTGATCGGTCCGGCATCCGACGGGGGCTTCTACCTGCTGGCTTTCAATCGGTCACTGGACACCGAGCTCTCTCGTGTCCCCTGGTGCCGGGGTGACACCCTCGAGTGTCTGCTCGCGGCCCTCGAGCACAGCGGTCGGCCGGTGACCCTCTTGGCTGCGCTCGAAGATCTCGATCACAGGACGGATCTCGAGCGCTGGCTGGCCAAGAGGGTTCTGGTTCGCTCAGCCTGCCACGAGCTCCACTGCTGGCTCCGACGCCTGCTCTCCGATCTTCGACGACCCCGGTCTCTTGCCGTAATTGGGATCCCGATCCCGGTCTCTACCCATCCCCTCCGGGGACGCTCGCCGCCCGCCTGACGACTTCGAACACCGAACGCCCTGCACCGCCGTCGAAGTCAACGGCTGGTGAAAAACTCTAGTGCACGATCCGGAGACGCGAGTCTTCTTTGGGAGGAAGCAAGAAGTCATGACGACAGCCAATGTGGAGAAAGTGGTCAAGGACCGCTACAGCCTGGGAGCCGAGAGGCGAGTGGCAGAGCTGTGCTGCCCGACAGACTACGACCCGCGGTATCTAGAAGCGATCCCAGAGGAGGTCCTCGAGCGGGACTACGGCTGCGGTGATCCCAGTCGATATCTCAAAGAGGGTGAGACGGTTCTCGACCTGGGGAGCGGGACGGGCAAGATCTGCTTCATCGCCGCTCAGGTGGTAGGACAGACCGGTCGCGTCATCGGTGTGGACATGACCCCCGAGATGCTGGCCGTGGCACGTCGTGCCGCACCGGCCGTAGCCTCGCGCCTCGGGTTCGCCAACGTCGAGTTTCGACGCGGCCGAATCCAGGATTTGAAACTCGACCTGGATCTGTTGGAAGAGGAGTTGGTGGCAAAGCCGGTGGGAGACGTAGAAAGCCTGCTGGAGATTCAGGGGCGGAGTGACGAGTTGCGTCACGACCAACCCCTCGTGGACGACGACTCGGTCGATGTCGTGGTCTCCAACTGCGTCCTCAACCTGGTGGAGAACCGCCAGAAGGAGGAGCTCTTTCGGGAGATCTACCGCGTTCTGAATCGGGGTGGGCGTGCCGTCATCTCCGACATCGTCAGTGACGAGCCGATTCCGGAAGAGATGCAGAGAGACCCGGAGCTGTGGAGCGGCTGCATCTCTGGAGCCTTGACCGAGGAGGGCTTTCTAGCCGCCTTCGAAGAGGCTGGCTTCCACGGCATCCGCATCTTGGTTCGCCAGGCGGAGCCGTGGCAGACCGTGGGTGGCATCGAGTTCCGCTCGGTGACCGTAGAGGCCTTCAAGGGCAAGGAGGGGCCCTGCCTCGAACGCAATCAGGCCGTCATCTACAAAGGCCCGTTCAAGGAGGTTCTGGATGATGACGACCACCGCATGGAGCGCGGCCTTCGCTACGCCGTCTGTGACAAGACCTACAACCTCTACCGGCAGGAGCCGTATTGCGACTCCTTCGATTTCCTGGAGCCCCTGGAAGCGATTCCCCTCGAGGCAGCCGAGCCTTTCGACTGCTCTCGAACCCCCATTCGCGAGCCTCGGGAAACCAAGGGGCGGGATTACGACCTGACCTCTGAAGCGGCCGAGTCCTGCTGCGGACCGGAGGGCTGCTGTTAGTGCCGTCGATCGAGGCCTCGGAGGCCACGGCGCCGCGGGTGACTTTAAGCTCTCTCGACACTCTCTGGTTCCAGGTGGCAGGGACGGTGTGCAATCTGGCCTGCACGCATTGCTTCATCTCCTGTTCTCCCACCAACCGGACCCATGAGTTCCTGTCCCTTGAGGCGATCCTCCCCTATCTCGAGGAGGCCGCGACGCTCGGCGTCAAGGAGCTCTACTTCACCGGCGGTGAGCCTTTCTTGAACCCGGAGATGGAGTCGATTCTCGAACAAGCCCTCCAGGTCGGGCCCGTAACCGTGCTGACGAACGGCCTGCTGCTGGATCCTGAGCGGTGCCGCAGATTGAACCAACTCGCCGACCAGGGAGACTACTCTCTCGACTTCAGGGTTTCCCTGGACGGTTATGCTCCCGAGACCAACGACCCCATCCGCGGGGAGGGTACGTTCGACCGGATCCTCCAGGGTGTGTCGAACCTGGTCGAGGCCGGCCTGAATCCCGTCATCACCGTCACCGAGGTGTATGAAGACAACGGCTCTGTGAGCGGCAAGGAGCGTTTCTTCGGGCTCCTGCGAGATCTGGGCGTCGCCAAGCCGCGGCTCAAGATGCTGCCCGTCTTCCAGATCGGAGCCGAAGCCGAGCGCAGCGGAGCCTATGATTCCTGGCAACGGTTGCGGGACCGTGACACCCTCGATGAAGGTTGGGGCCATCTGCAATGCAGCTCCTGTCGAATGGTCACTGACCAGGGGGTCTGGGTCTGTCCGATCCTCGTCAATGAACCACGGGGCAAGATGGGCCAGACCCTGTCCGACACGCTCGAGCCCTTCCCCCTCGAGCACCCGGCCTGCTGGACCTGCCACGTCTACGGAGTCTCCTGCAAGACATGAGCGCCGCCGAAAACAACAAGCTAACCGCACACCGCGGGAAGGCCACCTGGGGCGAGCGCCTGGTGCCGCTCGAGAGGTTTCGCGAGGAGACTGCAGTTGCGGGCCGTCGGTTGTCGGAGGCCGCGCGCCTTGTAGAGCAGGGCAACTTCCTCAGGCGAGAGCGCGGGGCTACTCCCGTAGAAGGTCCCTACTCGCGGGTCGTGGTCTTCGGCGGCGTCTACAACAACCATCTCGCCCTGGAAGCGGTGCTGGACGCCGCTCACAAACACGGCGCCGAGGCCGTCTACTGTCTCGGCGATCTCGGTGGGTTCGGACCTTCGCCTGAAAAGGTCTGGCCCCTCCTGCTCGAAGGCGACGTCAGAACTCTTCAAGGCAACTACGAGGAATCTCTGGCCAGTGGCCGAGAGGACTGCAATTGCGGCTACACCGACCCAAGGGACAATCACTTCGCAACCCTCTCCTACCGCTACACCTCGGAGCACTGCTCCTCCGACTTCAAGCGTTGGATGGGAGGCCTGCCCTTGCAACGGCGTATCCGTGTCGGCCAGCGAGAGCTTCTCCTGGTACACGGATCGCCCCGCCAGATCAATGAGTTCCTGTTTCACTCCACCTCGCCCATCTCCTTTCTCGAAGTGCTCCTGGACCAGGAATCCTGCGACGGCCTGCTTTGCACCCACACCGGCCTCCAGTGGCATCGCCGCCTGCCCTCCGGACGTGACGTTGTCAACGTGGGGGTTATCGGCCGGCCAGCCAACGACGGGCAGCCCGGCGTCTGGTATGCGATGCTGGAAGACCGAGACGGCGATCTCGGGGTCGAGTTACTGCGCCTCGAGTACGATCACACGACCCTGGCTCTCGAGATGCAGCAGCAGAACCTGCCACAGGAGTTCATCGACACCATTCGCCACGGCTGGTGGACAACCTGCCTGGAGATCCTGCCCGCTCGAGAACGCGCGAGGTCGCGCTACTGATTCGCAGCGTCCCAAAGGACGAACATGAACAACCCTTGGAGAATTCGAACGTGAGCTCCAATCCCCGCCGAATCGCCATCATCGGAGCCGGCCCAACCGGTCTCGAGGCCGCCCTGGCTGCCGCCGAAGCCGGGCTGCCCTTTACCCTCTATGAAGCAGGGCCCACACCTGCCGCCTTCATGAGGATGTGGGGTCACGTCAGGCTCTTCTCCCCGTGGGACCTGGATGTCTCACCCCGAGCTCGCAGAGCGCTGCTGGAGGCGGGCCACGACGTGCCGTCCGGGGACGACTGCCCGACCGGCGAAGAGCTCGCCGACGCGATCTTCGAGCCACTGGCCAAGCTTCCCGGTCTCGAAGAGAGCATCCGCTTTCGCAACCCCGTGCTGGCCGTGAGTCGGGAAGGCCTCCTCAAGAACGAGGAGATCGGCACCCCAATGCGCGCCCAACACCCCTTCAGGCTTCTTCTCACGGACTCTCAGGGTCGAGAGTGGACCGAGCAGGCCGAGATCGTGCTCGACTGCACAGGCAACTACGGGACACCCAACTCGTTGGGCGACGGCGGCATTCCGGCGCCCGGCGAGGAGAGCCTCGAGGACGTCATCCTCCGCTGGGTGCCCAACTTCGCGATCCAGGAGAGCGCCTGGGCCGGCAAAGAGATCCTGCTCGTCGGCGCCGGACCTTCGGCCCAGACTGCGGCCGTGGAGCTGGCCGGGTTGGCCGAGAGGTACCCCGGCACCCGGATCCTGTGGGCTGTTCGGAGGAGCGAGCCAATCTGGGTGATTCAGGAGAACGATCCACTCCCTGAGCGTAAACGCTTGATTCGCAAGGCGCAGGAGATCGCAAATGGTGGCTCCGACGCCGTCGAGATGATCGCGGGCGTAGTCGTGGACTCACTGACGAGGAATGGTAAGCGTATCGGAGTTACCTTCAGAGATTCAGGGGGAGGGCTTCGCGACGTGGAAGTCGACCGCGTTCTCTCCCTGACTGGATTCGTCGGCGATCACCAGCTCTACCGACAGCTGCAGATTCACGAGTGCTATGCGACCTGCGGACCCATGAAGCTGGCTGCATCACTGCTCGCATCGGGATCGGATGCCGATTGCCTGACCCAGACAGGTCAGGGCATCGAAACCCTCACCAATCCC
>JAUWSP010000306.1 GCA_030610025.1 Acidobacteriota bacterium
AGTCCTCGGACGCCGTTTTGGTGAGGATCGTGACCTCGCCGGAATCCAGATTCAAGAGTGCGGTGCGGCGATCGCGATCGATGAACACCAACTCGTCGGAGGAGCTCCAGACCACGGCTCGGTTCTCGAAGTAGTTGCGAGCCTCCGGCAGCAGGAGGTGATCCCCGGTGCCGTCCGGGCGAATGAGGCGCAGAGATCCCAGGGCACCTCCCCGGGGGTAGCCCTTCTGGTCGGCCGGAAGGCTCAGGTAGGCGACCCACTGGCCATCGGGGGAGATATGCGGGCAGCAGTGAATCCGTGGCCCTTCGTCGGGCGTCAGTTGTCGGACGGGTGAGCCATCCAGGTCGCGTCGCCACAGACGCCAACTGCCTGACCGGTTCGACTCCCAGACCACGAAGCCGTTGCCGAGGGCGGATCTCCAGCCGTCGGTCCCCTGGTTCTCATCGATGATAGAACCATCGGCTGCGGTCTCGGTTCGCTCTGCCTGGCAGGCGCAGGCGATCAGTGCGATGGCCAGCAAGGTCGCGATCGATACCGTCGGCCTCATGCCCATGAGCATCAGTCTAGCCCAGGCCCGCCCTCCCGCCCGTCCTGGGGCTTGGGGGTTGAGGCGGCCGGGCGTTCCTTCCGGCCGGACTTTGAGGGCTTGGGGGTTGAGGCCGCTGGCTCTCCGCCAGCGGATCTTTGGGGCTTAGGGGCGTAAGGGCCTAGGGGGCGAGTCCCTGGCAGGAGTCTTGAAGCGGCCGGACCTGTGCCGGCCGATGTTTGAGACTGAGAGTCGGGTCGGTTAGATCCCGTCGCGGAGCTGATCTCGATACAGATCGGCCAGCTCCAGGCAGGTCTCGCCGGAATAGTCGTCGAGAATGGCCTCGATGGGAAGGCTGTCGTCCCACCATACGCCCAGCTCGGTGTGGTGGCCGACCAGGCTCCTGTCCACCCAATCGACCGTGCTTCCACCCGGAAAGATCCCCAACCGCCGCTCTACCTTGGCCATGATCGTCCAACGGCCAAAGAAGTGGATCAGTTTGAGCATCGGTCTGAGGCGATTGTTGAAATAGCCGAGCACGGGCATCTTTGCCAGGGCCAGCATCTTGGGCTCGCCGTCGAGCTCGCGGACGGTGTAGACCCAGCGGTGGTGGCAGTAGCCGAGATAGAACTTCGACTCGATGTTGGCCATCTCGCTGTGCTTGGTGGGCACCGAGACGTAGCCGGCTTTGGAGATGGAGGCCAACTGCCTGGCGACGAAAAAAGGATCTCGGATGTCCTCGAGCACATGGGTGCAGATACTGAAATCGAAGCGTCGGCCGCTCTCTCGGATCTCCTGCCAGACATCGGTCTCGCAGATGTTGCCGACAAAGATCTTCTTGCCGGAGGAGTCGGTAGGGAAGAGGTCGACATAGGCATCGGCGTGCTCGTCCGCCCAGGGGTTGTACCGGCCACCGACGTCGATGACGCGATAGTCACCCTGGCTGCGGCGCTCGGCCAGGAAATCCAAGACAGGTTGGCGCAGAGTGTCCACGGCGCCAGAATTTGCGGCCGTAATCGGCATTGGGCTAGCCAGGTTTGGTGCCGTTTCGATTGCGATAGGCATCGACAACAAGATCCCAGTCGTGCTCGCCGAACATCTTGTTCAACCGGTTGTTCGAAAAGACCAACCGCCCCGCGTAGGCGAGCTGCATATCCAAAGGACGATTGCAGGCAAGCCAGCAGTCGTTGCACTCGGCGTACTCTTCGTGGGTGGCTAGGGTCTCTGGGGAGTTCCAGATCTCGTTGAAGGACTTCTCATTCAAGTTCCCCAGAACAACGCTCTTCTGCTGGCAGAGGTAGACGTCACCGTTGCCGAGGATGTAGCACTTCGTACGTATGTTCCAGCAGGGGATCGACAGGTTCTTGTCCATCCATGTGTTGTTGAGGCTCATGAACTCATCGAGATAGGGCTCGTACTCGGGTGAAATCTCGCCTGCCGGCTTGACGGTGTCGAAGAACTCGGGACTCTGGTAGGCCCCCACGGACATCTCCACGCCTTTCTCTTCTGCAAGTGCCTTGACCTGTTTGAGATCCTCCAGCGCATTCCACGGGGTGATGGTGTAGCCCAGATGGATGTTGGTCAGGTCCTTGACCTCGTCGACGATACGAATGACGTTGTCCGAGCAGTCGACGCCACGGACTCTCTTGTAGGTCTCGCCAAGACCGTCGAGGGACATGTACACGTTCGGGATCTCGAGCTCCTTGACAGCCTCGATGAGCTCGTCGGGGTACATCCCGTTGGAGAGCACCACGAAGTCGTTGCCGGCGTCCTTGACGAGCTTGATGATCTCGCGCCAGTCGGGGTGCTCGAGAAACTCCCCTCCGGTCAGCTCGAAAAAGGTCCTGCGGGTCACTGCCGGGTCCCTGACGAGTCGCCCGACGACATCCACGCTCAGGTGACTGTGCTCTTTCTTGTTCCAGATAAAGCAATGCCGACAGCGGGACTTGCAGAGGTCGGTTGCCATCAGACCGATGACCCGCACATTCCGGTTCTTGACATCGATCGAGCGAGTCAAACCGTGCTTCAGGTGCTTGGCTGTCTCGAAAAGGCTCATCTTGTGACTCTAGGGGATCCCGGACGGTCCCGGTCGAACGTTGCGCTCAGCCTGAGAGGCTCGGAAAGGAGATCCGGATGCGCGGAGAATAGCACACGAAATTTGGCCTGAGATCCGATGGGTCATGAAGTCCCCAGGCCGGGTGGGTGGGTTTGGGATCCTGTGTTATCGTCACGCCGTCTTGCAACGGCCGGCCCCTTACCCTTGAGAAGGCGGGGGGCTGAGCCGCGAGCACTCACTCCAGATCCATGTTCGGTTCCCGTCGCCTCCTGGCCCTCGCTTTCGGCTGGCTAGTCCTGCACACGGCCTGTGGCCGTGAAGAGCCGCTGGAGGTCTCCCATGATCTGATTGCAGAGTTTCCGTGGGCCATGACGTGGGGCGAGACTCGAGAGATCGACTTCGGCTCGGCCCGAGGCCGGCGGCATCTGGTGTCGGGCTGGTCCATCGACGAGTGGGATCACCCGAAGAAGATGAACTTCGTCTGGGGAATAGGAACGGAGTCGGTACTGGAGTTCGATCGTCAGCGTCCGCAGGATCTGATCTTGAAGATCCGTTGCCGGCCGGCCACCCAGGTGGCGGACCAGCGAGTGGATGTGATCCTCAATGGTCGTCATCTGGACGGTTTCAATCTTCGCAACCGAATGGCCGTCTACCGGGTCAAGATTGGGGGAGAGTGGCTACGCCCCGGAGTGAACGAGTTGAAATTTCGGTACTCCGGCCACAATCCCGCAGGCGAAGAGCCAGGGGAGAAACCGAGACCTTTGGCGGTCGCCTGGTACGAGCTGGTTTTCGACACCGAGGTCCCGGTGGATCTGGTGGAGCCGGTTCTGATGGAGGAGGGCACGGCCCTGTCAATGCCGGCCGGCACCAGAGTCGATTACCACATGCGATTGGCGCCCGACAGCGTTCTCGAGGTCCAGGAAGTCGGGAGTCTCGGCGAGAAGCCCGGCTACGTCGAAGTCTCCTTGCGTGAGGACAATGAAGATTCCGCCCAGCTTGTTGGCACCCTGAGTCGGTCGAATCGGTCGCACCGGTTGGCCCTGGGCGGTGAGCGCTCGAGGGTGGTTCGTCTGACTCTCGAGGTGCCTTTGGCAGGTGACGGTTCCAATAAAGGGTCCTCGGTCGTGCTGAGAGGGCCGACCGTTGGATTGCCACAGAGCGTGGGCGTTGGGCTTGCGGTCGAGTCGGTGGCGGCGGAGGCTGACCCGGACCTTCGGCGCCCCAATATCTTGCTCTATCTGATCGACACCCTGCGGGCAGATCATCTCGGTCTGTACGGGTACCCGAGACCGGTTTCGCCCCAAATCGACGCCTTCGCGACCGAGGCGACGGTTTTCGACGATGCCGTGGCGCAGTCCTCGTGGACGCGAGCCTCCATGGCTTCGATCTTCACCAGCTTGTGGCCTCTGCAGCATGCCACCAACCGACGTGGAGATGTCCTGGCACCCGAGGCGGTGACCCTGGCCGAGCTCTTGAGTGAGGCTGGCTACCAGACGGTCGCCTTCGCCAAGAATCAGAACATCTTTCCCACCTTCGGTTTCTCGCAGGGCTTCGAGAATTTAAACGCCATGTGGGCGAAGGGTAAGTCCCAGAAAATCAACCTGAAGGTGGAGAAGTGGCTGAAGACCCATGATGGCGACCGACCGTTTTTTCTCTACCTTCACACAGTCGATCCGCATGTCCCGTACCTGCCTCCTGAAGGGTTCAAGTACGAGTTTGCCAAGAGGTCCAATGACGACCTCACCTTGACACGGCCCCCGGGCCCCAAGATCTGGGATGAGCTGGAGTCAGATCAGCAAGAGCGCATCCTGGCTCATTTGCTGGACCTCTATGACGGCGAGATCGCCTACAACGATTCCACCTTCGG
>JAUWSP010000361.1 GCA_030610025.1 Acidobacteriota bacterium
GAGAAAGACCTCGGTCAGAACCTCGGGACAGGCGTCGGTCGCCAGCTCGCCGCTGAGCGGATCGATGACCGCCGAGCTGATCCCTGAAGGCTGGGGGAAGAGCGAGTACCCTCCTGTCGGGGCCACCTTCCAGGAGAACCTCGCCCAGATAGGCAGTGCCGCTCGGGCTCCGGACAGGCGGGTCGAGGAGTTGTCGTCATAGCCGACCCAGACCAGGGAGACGCGATCCGACGAGAAGCCTCCGAACCAGCTGTCTCGACGATCGTTGGTGGTGCCGGTCTTGCCGGCCAGGCGAGCGTCGAACCCTTGGGATCGGACGCTGGAAGCGGTTCCACGGTCGAGAACTCCCTGCAGCACGGAGGTCAGTAGGAAGGTGGCCTGCGGCGAGATCACCCTTTGCGCCGGATCCAGCGGGCGACCCTCCACCGGCTGCCCTTCGGGATCGAGGAGCCCTCGAATGCCGTGAACCTCACGACGGACGCCGCCGGCGGCTACCACAGAGTAGACCGATGCCAACTCCAGGGGAGTCACTTCGAAGGCGCCGAGGGCCAGGGCCGGCACTGGTTGCAGGCGAGTGGTAATTCCCATGGCCTGGGCCATCTGGACGATCCTCGAAAGACCGACCTGCAAGGCAAGTCGGGCGGTTGGCACGTTCAGACTGTCTTCCAGAGCGGTTCGGGTGCTCACCCAGCCGCGATATCGATTGTTGGAGTTCTGTGGCGCCCACTCCTTGCCGGCTGCAAGGGCGACGGTGAGGGGTGCATCCTCCAGCATGGTGGACGGGGCAGCCACCCGGTCCTCAAACGCCGCCGCGTAGACCACCGGTTTGAAAGCGCTACCGGCCTGCCGCTCGGCACTGCCAGCACGGTCGAACTGACTCGAGCTGTAGTCGCGTCCCCCGACGTAGGCCAGGATCTCACCCGTCCGGGGATCCAGAGAGACCAAGGCCGCCTGCAAGTCACCGCTCGTCTTGCGATCCTTCTCCCAACCTTCCTCGAGCGATTCGAGACCCCAGTCCACCATCGCCTCGGCCGCCTCCTGGTCCCATCGATCGAGGGTGGACAGCACTCGGTAGCCCCTGTCCGCCAGCTCCGCGACACCAACGCGCCGTCTCACTTCTACCGCGGCACGATCCCGAAAGTAGGCCGCGTGTCGGGTGCCCACGGGCTGTGGCGTCACACATAGCGGCTCTTCCAGGGCGACCGCCAGACGATCTGGAGCGAGCCACTCCAATTCCCCCATTCGCCCCAACACCCAGTTCCTTCTTTCGACTGATTTCTCCGGGCGCGACACCGGTGAATAGCTTCCTGGAGAAGAGATCATGCCGGCCAAGATGGTCGACTCGCAGAGATCCAGCTGCGCGGCCTCCTTGCCAAAATAGGCCCAGGCGGCGGATCCGACCCCCATGAGATTGATGCCGCCGCTGCTGCCCCAGTAGATCTCGTTCAGGTAGGCATCCAGGATCTCTCGCTTCTCGAATCGCCAGTCGATCATCAAGGCCAGAGCTGCCTCCCGCGCCTTGCGAGCCAGCGTTCGGTCCTGGGTGAGAAAGAGGTTCTTCACCAGTTGCTGGGTCAGGGTGCTGCCACCCTGGCGAATGCCGCCACCGCGAAGATTCGCCAATGCCGCTCGGGCAATGCCGGTCAGAGAGAGACCGGGGTGCTCGTAGAAGCGAGCATCTTCGGCAGCGAGGACAGCGAGGACCAGATGATCGGGTAAGGCATCGAGAGCCACCGGCCGCCTCTCCTGGCGGTCGGGCCCGTAGAAGGAGAAGAGCAACGGCGGCTCGAGATCAGCCGCCTCTACCGCGGTACCCCGCCAGAGAAGAGATTCGAGATGTTTGCCGGAGAATCGCGCTTCCAGCCCGCCTCCGTTGTTCCATCCATACGGCGTCGGCAGGGAGCGGAGATGAACCCTCAGGCTCCGTCCATCCCAGCCGAACTCGCCACTCGCCAGCTCACCTGCATCACGACGCCGATATCCCAGATCCAGCAGCTCACCGATCAGCTTCGCCGGATCCTCGCTGTGCCCCACGGCCAGCCGGTGGGAACGCGCATAGAGCCTCGACGGCTGCTTGACCGAGCGATTCTCGAACTGTCCGGAGAGCTGCCAGAATGGCCAGACAAACCAGAGCGTGGCGGCCAGCGTCAGGATCAGGAGCACGCCGACAAACCGGCGCCGCCAGTGACTGGAGCTCTTCTTCTTGCGTCGTCTGCGCTTCGAGGAGCGGCGTTTGGAGCGTTTCGGAGACATGGCGTCGTACAGTTCTTAAGCAACCTTCGGGCCAAGCCCTTCAAGCCCTGCCCACATGGTATTCTCTCGCGTTCCATGATCTCCGTGTCGAACCTGGCCAAATCCTTCGGCCCGCAGACTCTCTTCACTGGCGCTTCGTTCCAGCTCAACCCGGGGCAGAGCTATGGCCTGGTCGGTGCCAACGGCTCCGGCAAGTCGACGTTGATGCGAATCCTGGCCGGCGACGAGCTGCCCAGCGACGGCGCGGTGTCGATCCCGAAGCGGCTGAAACTGGGAGTCCTACGACAGGACCAGTTTCTTCTCGATACAGAGTCGATCCTCAACGTCGTCCTCATGGGCAACGCGGATCTCTGGAAGGCGATGGCCGAAAAGGACGAGATCCTGAGCCGCGCCGACGAGTCGTTCGACGCCGAGCGCTACGCCGAGCTCGAAGACATCATCATCCACCACGATGGCTACGCTGTCGAGGCTCAGGCGGCCGAGATCTTGGAGGGTCTCGGGATTCCGGCCGAGGTGCATCACGAGCCGCTCGGCACCCTGTCAGGAGGATTCAAGCTCAGGGTCTTGCTCGCTCAGGTCCTGGCGGCCGGCCCAGACGCCCTGTTGCTCGACGAGCCGACCAATCATCTCGATATCCTCTCCATCCGCTGGCTGGAGACTTTCCTGCAGGCCTACCCTGGCATCGTCGTGGTGATCTCCCATGATCACCGATTCCTGGACAATGTCTCGACCGACATCCTGGATGTCGACTACGAGACGGTGCGCTTGTATCCCGGCAACTACAGCCAGTTCGAGCAAGCCAAGCAGACGAATCGGGAGCGCAAGGAGAAGGAGCTCACCAAGCGAGAGAAGGAGATCTCGCATCACAGGGCCTTCGTGGATCGCTTTCGGGCCAAGGCCACCAAAGCACGGCAGGCGCAGAGCAAGCTCAGGCTGATCGAAAAACGCCAGGATGAGCTCGAGCCCCTGGCCGAAAGCTCGCGGCGCTACCCCACCTTCAGGTTTCACGAGCAACGGCCGAGCGGCAAGGATGTCCTCACTCTGGAGGGAATCTCCAAGGCCTACGCCGACAATCAGGTACTGGAAGACGTCTCACTCACGGTACGCCGAGGAGAGCGCGTAGCCATCATTGGCCCCAACGGCATCGGCAAATCGACGCTGCTCAAGATCGCCATCGGCGAGGTCGAGGCAGACTCTGGAGAGGCTCAATGGGGATACGAGACCTACACCGGCTACTTCGCCCAGGATCACCATCAGCAACTCACCAATGAGAAGCAGACCGTCGAGGCGAGCCTGTGGGAGCTCTGCCCCGGGGAGACCATCGGGTTCGTGCGTTCCCGTCTGGCCCTGGTCCTGTTCTCGAAAGACGAGGTCGAGAAGCGACTCGGAAGCCTCTCGGGAGGCGAAGCGGCTCGCCTGCTCTTCGCACGACTCAGCGTTCAGGAACCCAATGTGCTGATTCTCGACGAGCCCACCAATCACCTCGACCTCGAGGCCATCGAGGCGTTGGTCGTGGCACTGAAGCAGTACGAAGGGACGCTGATCTTCGTCTCCCACGATCGATGGTTCGTCTCGGAGCTGGCCGATCACATCGTCGAGATCACGCCGCAGGGCCTGCAGCGATTCGAAGGCACCTACGAGGAGTATGTCGCCAAGTGCGGCGACGATCACCTCGACTCCGACGCAGTGGCTCTCAAGGTCAAACGAGAGAAGCGGAAGAAGAAAGCCCAGCGGGGCGACGGCGGAGGTTCAGACGACGCCAAGGCGCTCCGCAAGCTGGCGGCGAGGAGAGACGAGCTCACCGCCGCAATCGAA
>JAUWSP010000234.1 GCA_030610025.1 Acidobacteriota bacterium
CCCATCGACGAGCACCAGGACCATCGGGGTCTTGGCTGCCATCTGCTTGAGATAGTAAAACTCCTCGGCGTTGGTCTGCTCTGGCGGCGCTTGCTTTCGTCGCACAGAACGGGCTTGCCCGCCCCCCTTGAAATCCGACGTCTCCGGCCTGATGAGCTTTCGATTGGTCATGGTTTGGGACTCTCGCTAGGGCTTGCCGCTTTCTTCTTGGGCGTTGCCTGGTACTGGTCGTCCTCGTAGGCCAGGCAGCACAGGAGCCGTCCGCACTGACCGGAGATCTTCGAGGGATTGAGGCTCAGGCTTTGACGCTTCGCCATCTGTATCGAAATGGGTCTGAAGTCCTTGAGCCAAGTGGAGCAGCAGAGGGTTTGTCCACAAACCCCGATGCCGCCGATCAGTCCCGCCTCGTCCCGGGCACCGACCTGCATCATCTTGATCCTGGCTGAGAAGCGGCGCGAAATCTCGCGTACCAGCTTGCGAAAATCGATTCTTCCCTCAGCCGTGAAGTAGACCACCGCCTTGGATCCGTCGAGAGCGAAATCGACCTTGGAGACCTTCATCTCGAGCCCCAGGTTCTTGGCTCGCTCGCGACAGAACCTCTTGGCGGCGAAGTCGTTGTCGAGCTTCTTGTCGAAGGCGACCTCGTCGTTGTCGTTGGCTCGGCGCACGATCCGACGCGCCGAGACCTTCTGGCAAGGCTTGAAGATCGGCATTGGCGACTGCTCGACCTTGCCCATCGCAGGCCCGGGCTCCAGGTCCACGACGACCCGTTCATCCTTGCAGTAGATCTGATCGCCCGTCGTACAAAGGGTCAGGTTGGACTCTTCGCCGACCCGCACACCGACGTAGTTGCCCTCCACGTTGGTGGACATCCCCTTATAGGAGCATCCTTGACAAGCTGACATATTCATCCCACCCTCTCGCGACGCAAAACAGATACCAGGCAGGCTTGCTCGAGTCGTACGTCAGAACCCTTCTATTCCCTTGAAATACCAAGGGATAACCCGGTGTCCGTTGTCGTATCTCTGACAGTCGGATGCCATTATGGCAACGCCATCTTGCCGTGTCAACGCGATCCCGACTCTCGTCGCTGACGGGTCTGGAGAGTCGCTCAGGCCTCGCGCGTCAGCACGCGTCGGCCGATATCTCGACGCAACACCTTGCTGGGCCAGTGGATCCTGCCTGCAGCCTCGTAGGCCAGCTTGAGAGCGTCCCGCAGATGAGGGCCGGCGGCGCAAACGTTGAGCACCCGCCCACCAGAGGCGACCAGCTTGCCATCCTCGAGGGCCGTTCCCGCATGGAACACCTCTGCACCCTCGAGCTCACGAGCCGCCTCTATACCGGTGATGGGATCACCTTTGACCGGGTCGCTGGGATAACCATCGCTTGCCAGCACGACGCAACAGGTGGCCGCCTTTCGAAAGTGGAGGCGCGCAACTTCGAACTTCCCCCTGGCCCCGGAGGCCAGCACCGGCAGCAGGTCGTCCTCCAGCCGCATGAAGAGAGGCTGCGCTTCCGGATCGCCGAAGCGAACGTTGTACTCCAGAGTCTTCGGACCGTCGTCGGTCAACATGAGGCCGGCGTAGAGGACGCCGATGAACGGTCTACCCTCAGCGGCCATGCCGGAGATGGTTGGACGCATCACGTTCTCCAACACACCCGAGGCGTCCTCGCCGGACAGCACGGCTGACGGGCTGTGCGCTCCCATGCCTCCGGTGTTGGGTCCCGTATCTCCCTCACCGATGCGCTTGTAGTCCTTGCTGGTGGCGAAATTGAGCAGGCGCTCTCCGTCGCTCAACGCGATGAAGGAGAGCTCCTCACCCTCGAGACACTCCTCGACCACCACCCGGTCCGCCGCTCGGCCGAAGCGCCTGTCTTCGAAGAGCATCTTCAGGGCGGCATCTGCTTCCGGCTGATCGGCGACGATCAATACACCCTTGCCGGCCGCCAGGCCATCGGCCTTGAGGACCACCGGGAAACCGAACTCCTTGATCGCTCTGCGGGCTTCGTTCACATCGTGGACAACCTGGAACGCGGCAGTCGGGATCCCATGACGGGCCATGAACTCCTTGGCGAAGACCTTGCTGCCCTCGAGCTCGGCCGCTCCCTGCCGAGGTCCGAATACCGCCAGGCCACGCTCGTCGAGCTCGTCTGCCAGCCCCAGGGTCAGCGGTAGCTCCGGGCCCACCACGGTCAGGTCGATACTCATCTCCTGGGCGAAGTCCGCCAGCTTCTGGATCTCGTCCGGAGCTATGGGAACCAGGTCCGCAACCTCTGCGATGCCGGGATTCCCGGGCGCACAGTAGAGCTCTGTCAGCAGCGGGCTCTGACGCAGCTTCCAGCACAGCGCGTGCTCTCGACCACCACTGCCGACGACGAGTACTCTCATGATTCACCTCGCTCCTGTTCGGGATGATTGCCGACTGCGCCTATCGGCCATTCCAGGATGGCCTGTTCCACCTCATCGATCACGTAGTCCGGTGTCGAGGCACCGGCGGTGATTCCCACGGTCCCGACACCCTCGAACCACTCGGAGTGCAGGTCCTGCGAGCCCTGGATGAGGTGAGATGGCTTCAATTCGCGACAAATCTCCCAGAGATGACGGGTGTTGGCGCTCTGCTTGCCACCGATGATCAGTACCAGATCCACCGCCGGGTCGGCGCACAAACCTCGAGCCGCGTCCTGATTCTCCTTCGTTGCGTAGCAGATCGTGTCGGCTCGTGACGCATGTGGCGCCCGTGATTCGATGAGCCTTACGACGTCCTCGTAGTCCTCCGAGTTGAGCGTGGTCTGGTAGAGAACCATGACCTTCGGATAACGGCTCCAGTCTACCTCTTCGGCCTCTTCAATGGTCTTCAGGATGTGGTAGGTGCTCGGATCACGATCCCGGGTGTAACCGATGACTTCGCGGTGCCCGGGCTCGCCGATGAAGACCAGATGGGCGCCCTGCTGGACCGCTCGATCGGCTTCCTCGTGAATGTCGTAGACGAAGGGACAGGTTGTGTCGAGAATCTTCAGGCAGCGACTCTGTGCCTGGCTGTGGAAGGACGGCGGCACTCCGTGGGCCGAGAAGACCACGGTGCCCTGATCGATCTCCTCGAGTGACTCGATCGTCGGCACACCCAGCTCCTCCATCTCCTCCACGACACGTTCGTTGTGGACCACCTGGCCGAGGATCTTGCCGTCGGCCCCTCCCTGCGCCACGAACTTCTTGACCTTGCGGTCAGCGATCCGCACGCCGGCGCAAAACCCGTACTTCTCGGCTCGTTGGACTCTCATGGCGAAGCGGCGCGATTGTAGCAAACGCAAGCGTCCCTGCGGCCCCTCGCGAGCGTCCTCAGAAAAGGTCGATTCCACCTTCGCGCACCAGATTCAAACCGTGACACTGTCAAGATAACCCAGGCCTGAACAGCGATCTCAGCTGTTTCCACCGAATCGGCCAAGCTGGCACCCGGGTTGCTGTTTCCTTCACCGAAAGACAGTGAAACGTCGAACGAAAGGAGACGCCCATGCGCAACAAGCTCAAAGCCCTACTCCTGATCATGAGCTTCTGCTTCGTCGCTCACCCGGCTCTCGCTCAATACAAGAGCCGGCCCTACACGGGACCGCAAGTGCCGCAGAACCATCTGCGGTTCAATGTCGGGTACTTCTCCCCCAACGGTGACTCGGCTTACTGGAATGACAAGGAGCTCGAGTTCACCGGTTCCCCCAACGACTTCGCAAACGCCTCTGTCGGGCTGGACTACATCCGCCAGCTGACCGAACGCCTCGGCCTGCTGGTAACGGCGAACTTCTGGGATGGAGACTCCCAGCAGTCCTACCGAGACTATACAGACGAGGTCGGCGCGAACATCACCCATACCACGACCGTGGCCACCAATTCCGTCGAGGTGGGTCTCGTCTACAGTTTCCTATCGCGTCGATCGCCGGTGATTCCCTATATCGGCGGAGCGGGAGGTTACTACTCCTGGGAGCTGGAAGAGGCCGGCGACTTCATCGATTTCGGGGCCTTTCCTCCGGAGATCTTCAACGACAGCTTCTCTTCCAGTGGTGGGACCTTCGGTTGGTCCGGGATCCTGGGCCTCGAGATTCCCTTCAACCTCAAGTGGTCGCTCTTTCTCGAGGGGCGCTGGCAGGATGCGAAAGCCGAGCTGGATGGGGATTTCCAGGGCTTCGGCACCCTGGACCTGTCGGGAGCCAACTTTCGGATTGGAGCCTCGTGGGGTTTTTAGGAAGGGCTTGGGGGCCTAAGGGCGATAGTCCACCAGCGCTGGGGGCTCGAGGGACGGATCCTCCAGCAGATCCAGAGCGGCCTCGATGACGGCCATCTGCCTGGCGGGGTCATTCGGCCTGTCCAGCGGGTAGCCGTGGCGGAAAGGTACCAGGAGTGCCCTGGGGGGACGGACCTTTTCGGCCACCAACCGCAGCAGCTGCACAACCACTGTCGCGATCCCGCGGCGCTCCAACTCGGCAGCGATCAGACACACGGTCTGATTGCAGACCGGTCACACCGGTACCAGCAGCGCCACGTCCACACCCTGCTCGACGAAATTCTGCGCTGCTCCGGGGACAATATCTCGGATCATTCGGCCGGGTGCCGTCACCGACCCCATGAACGACAGATAGCGCTCGGCCACAGACGCGACTCGGCCCATCTCCACCAACTCTCGCATTCTGTCCAGGGGAAAGGCGATGTTCGAGTCCTGCTCCACACCTCTGTGATCCCACGATTCGCTACGGTGATTCTCCACCAGTCGACTCACGTCCGCATCCCAGGGGATCTCCCGATAGCAGGGATCGCCGCCTTTGATTTCTTTGCTGCACGGCTCCTGGCCCTCGAGAGTCAGTCCGGCGGTGGAGACCAGACCCAGGCGACATTCGGACAGCGGCTTGCTCAAAGGCGTCCAGGGAACCGGATCGATGCGGCGCCACCGGTAGGCCCTGATAAACGCCCTGACCGGCAGCGAGAACTCACTCATTTCTCCCATAGCGGCACTATCCTAGCGTGCTCTGGGGTTGAGGCGGCCAGCGTTCCTTCGGCCGATCTTTGAAGGCTTGGGTTCTGGGACCTCGGTAGATGACCACGATCTCTTGAGGTCAGCCCGGGGGACAGGATCCCAGGGGGCTATCCTCCCTTCCGCTGCCACAACCCCCCGTTTGGTCCCCACGCCGAACCCTGGATGCGTATCCGGGAGCATGGGATCGACCAAGGGGTCTCCTGAGTCTGCGGCCTCACCCGACCATGCCCCTCCGACTCAGGAGACCCCTTGGCCGATCTGGCACCGTCGGTTCC
>JAUWSP010000304.1 GCA_030610025.1 Acidobacteriota bacterium
CGATTGCCGAGGAGAAAATCGACGGCTCCTACCAACAGTCGAACTGCATGTCACAATCAGTGGAGTAGGGGCGCCACTTGCGGACATCCGGGAGGGCACAACGCCCCTGCCTACACAAGAGAGGAGTTGAGGAGATGAAGAGACTCACCCTATACGTAGCCATTGCCCTATTCGCGGTGATTAGTGTGCCTGTCCTGGCACAGGAGTACCTACCCAGCAAGGATGCGGTCCTCGAGGCACACGCTCACGGCGAATTCTCACCCTATGTGGGTCGCGAGTATCCGACCCGCGTGTTCTGGGGTGAGACCCATCTCCACACCGCGGTGTCGGTCGATGCCGGCACCATGTGCCGGGTTGGCCAGGAGGACGCCTACCGCTTCGCACGCGGTGAGGAGATCACGACGACTCACGGCTTGCGGGCCAAGCTCTCTCGGCCGCTGGACTGGCTGGTCATCGCCGACCATTCCGAGATGTACGGTCTGATGCCACAACTCCTCAAAGGGGATCCCGAGATCCTCGCCACCGAACCAGGCAAGCGCTGGTACGACATGTTGATGACTGACGACCGGGACCAGATCTTCGCGGCCGCCATGGAAATCGTCGCGTCGCTGTCGAAGCCCGATCCGCCCATCGAGAGCGACAAGTTGGTGCGCGACGCTTGGCGGGAATACACGGCACTCGCCGACAGGTACAACGAGCCCGGCCGCTTCACCGCCCTGATCGGCTGGGAGTGGACCGCGCTCGGCGGCTTCAACCTGCACCGCAACGTCATCTTCCGCGGTGACGCGAGCGTCGCCAACCAGACCGTTCCCTACTCGCAGTTCGACAGTCAGAACCCCGAGGATTTGTGGCGTTTCCTGGCTGATTTCAAAGCTGACACCGGTGCCGAGCTCTTGGCCATCCCGCACAACGGCAACCTCAGCAATGGCCGCATGTTCAACGTTGAAACCAACGACGGCAGGCCTTTGACCAAGGAGATCGCCGAGCTTCGGGCCAGCATCGAGCCGTTGGTCGAGGTCACCCAGATCAAGGGTGACAGTGAGGCCCACCCGTTTCTGTCGCCGGATGATGAGTTTGCCGACTACGAGACATGGGATCGCTCCAACCTCGACGGTACCGAAGTCAAGACGAAGGACATGCTGCGTTGGGAGTACGCGCGTGAAGCGCTCAAGACCGGTCTGATGCTCGACAAGCAACTCGGCGTCAATCCCTACAAGTTCGGCATGATCGGCAGCACCGACTCACACACGGCGCTCGCGGCCGTCGAGGAAGACAACTTCTTCGGTAAACACTCCGGAGTGGAGCCCGAACCGCACCGTTGGGAGCATGTTGTGATCGAGTCGCCAATGGACCCGGATCTGACCGTCCTGGGCTGGCAGCAGGCGGCCTCCGGGTATACCGGCGTCTGGGCCAAGGAAAACACCCGCGAGGCGATCTTCGACGCCATGATGCGCAAGGAGGTCTACGCCACGACCGGACCACGAATCCTGGTGCGTCTGTTCGGCGGTTGGGATTTCGAGGCCCGTGACGCAGAGTCCCGATTGCCTGGTGGAATCGGCTATGAAAAGGGCGTACCGATGGGTGGCGATCTTCGCAAGGCGTCCTCTGGCGAGTCGCCAAACTTCCTCGTCGCTGCCATGAAGGATCCCCTGAGCGGCAATCTGGATCGCATCCAGATCATCAAAGGCTGGATGGACAGCAACGGCGATCTGCACGAGAAGGTCTACGACGTCGCCTGGAGCGGTGACCGGAAAGCTGGAGCCAACGGCAAGGTGCCGGCTGTCGGCAACACAGTGGATGTTGCGAATGCGACCTGGAGCAATTCGCTCGGCTCACCGGAGCTCATCGCTGTCTGGGAGGACCCGGAATTCGATGCTGGAGAGGCCGCCTTCTACTATGCCCGTGTTATCGAGATTCCGACCCCTCGTTGGACCGCCTACGAGGCCAAACGATTCGGCGTCGACATGCCGGACGAGGTGCCGATGATCACCCAGGAGCGCGCCTACACGTCGCCGATCTGGTACACGCCGTAGGGCCGGAGATAGCGATCGAGTAGCTACCAACGAGAGCAGGCCGGGCTCGGCAGCATCTGGGGGTGCTGCCGCCTGGGATAAGCTCGTGGGACCGTCCATGAGCGTCCATACGACTGCCTGTCCGCGAAACTGCTTCAGCACGTGCGGGATGCGCGTGACCGTCGAGGAGGGCAAGCTCCGCCTCCTCGAGTCCCACCCCGAGAACAGGGCCACCTCGGAGGGCCTCTGCCTCAAGGGCCAGAGCTACATCGAGCGGGTCTACTCTGCCGATCGAGTCCTCTATCCGTTGCGACGCGCCACCGACGGCAGCTTCGAGCGCATATCTTGGGAAGAGGCCCTGGGCGTGATCGCCGAGCGGCTGGGCGCCATCCGGGATCAGTACGGGCCCAGGAGCGTCCTTTTCTATTCCGGCAGTGGCACCAAGGGCCTGATGAACGATCTGGCTCTCGACTTCTGGCGTCTCTTCGGAGGGTGCACGACGACCTACGGCGACCTCTGTTGGCCGGCCGGGCTCGAGGCGACCCGGCTGACGCTGGGCGACAACCGGCACAATGCCCCCGAGGATCTGGCGAATGCCAATTTGATTCTCTTCTGGGGGAAGAACCCGGCCGAGACCAACATCCACCAGATGCGATTCGTCGAGCAGGCCCTCGATCGGGGTGCCCGGCTGATCGTCATCGACCCCAGGCGGACCCAGACTGCCGAGGGGGCCGAGCTGCTCGTCCAGATCGAGCCAGGCACCGATGGAGCCCTGGCTCTGGGTATCGCACACCTGCTGATCCGGGACGGAGCTATCGACCACGACTTCATCTCCCGGCATGTGCTCGGATTCGATGAATTCGCCCAGATGGTGCAGGAGTATCCACCCGATCGTGTGGCGGCCATCACCGACGTGCCGGTCGAGATCCTCCACCGGCTGGCGGCGGCGATCGGTCAGACCCGGCCGCTCAGCATCTGTGCCGGATTCGGGATGCAGCGCTACACCAACAGCGGCCAGACCATGCGGGCCCTCATCGCTCTTCTGGCGATCACGGGGAACCTGGGCAGGCCGGGTGCCGGCTGGATCTATGCCAATCTCCAGAGCCACGTCTTCCATTCGTTGAAGGATCCCCTGGCCCTGTTTCCGCCGCCGGAGGACTCGGGCTCGATCCGCGTCTCGGTCTCCACGGCCCTGCTGGGCCGGCACATGCTCGAGCAGGAGGATCCGCCGTTGAAGGCCGCCTGGATCGAGCGCGGCAACCCGGTGACCCAGAATCCGGAGACCCACCGCGTTCTCGAAGCGATTCGCAGTTTGGAGTTTCGAGTCGTCGTCGATCAGTTCCTCACCGACACGGCATTGGAGGCGGACATCGTCCTGCCGGCCAAGACCTTTTTCGAACAGACCGATGTCATCGGCGCCTACTGGCATTCCTACATCCAGATCAAGGACAAGCTCATCGAGCCGCCGGGCGAGGTCAAGCCGGAGTCGGAGATCTACTACCGCCTGGGTCACGCACTGGGGTTGGACGAAGAGGGGCTGACGGCCTCGATTCCGGAGCCTGGAGATACGGCGGTCGAGGCCTATCTGACGAGGCGGCTCGAGGCGTTTCCGGAGCTCACCCTGGATCGATTGAGGCAGGGGCCGGTACTGGCCCCTGGAACCGAGACCGTCGCGTGGTCCGACCTGCGGTTCGCGACGCCTTCGGGCAAGGTCGAGCTGCTCTCGGAAGAAGCGGAGCGGCGGTGGGGCCTCGATCGGTTGCCCGGCTTTCTCGAACCGCTGGAGACTCCGGGGGCCGAGGGGACAGACGGTTCGAGATTTCCACTGCATCTGCTGACTCCCAATACCAAGGATCGGATTCACTCGCAGTTCAACAACCTGCCCTCCATCCGCAAGCTGAACCCGAAGACCCTGGTCCACATTCACCCGGTGGATGCTCGAGTGCGCGGCGTCGAGGATGGCGCCTGGGTCCGGGTGTTCAACGATCGCGGCTCTGTCGAGCTCGAAGCCAAGCTCGACTACGGCCTCAAGCCGGGCTGCGTCTCGGTCACCAACGGCTGGTGGCTGTCGGAAGGGGGCGGCATCAACCAACTGTCCGCGGCCCGTGAGACCGACATGGCGCACGGCGCGGCGTATCACGACAATGCCGTCGAGGTGGAAGGCCTTTGAGGGAGCAGGCACTCTTCACCCTCGATCTCGATCGCTGCACCGGTTGCTCTGCCTGTGCTATCGCCTGTCGGACCGAGAACCTCGTAGACGCGCAGCTCGATTGGCGCCGGATCCACACGTTCAACGAGCAGAACCTTCCCGAAGCCGCGGTCTTTCACTATTCCCTGGCCTGCAATCACTGTCTCGAGCCTGCCTGTCTCTATGGCTGTCCAACGAATGCCTACAGCAAGGACCCGGTGACGGGCGCCGTCCTGCTCGACAGTGACCGCTGC
>JAUWSP010000547.1 GCA_030610025.1 Acidobacteriota bacterium
GCACTCGTGCTCTATGGCAGGAGGGGAGGTAGCACGGCAGTCGGGCAGCAGGCCTGGATGTGGGCGATCTTCCTGGGTGTCTTCGGCTTCATCATGCCAGGGATCGACAACTTCGCTCATCTCGGTGGCTTCGTAGGAGGGTACGCTATGGCTCATTGGCTCGATCCCAGACGCCCAGAGCGAGTGGAGCATCTGATGGCGGCCGTCATCGGGCTGGGCCTGTCCCTGCTGGCGGTGCTGTTCTCGGTCTTGAAGGGTCTGGCGCTTTTTGGCTGAGGATGAGCGAGCTCGATGGATAAGGGTAACCCGGTGAACCCTCCTGGTGTGGACCTCGGCTGGTGCTTGACGAGAGCCATCTCCTGATCTCGACCGAGGTCCTGGAGCTTCTGAAGAAGGAGGCGCTCGAGGCCTACCCGGAAGAGTGCTGTGGCATTCTTGTCGGTCGTGTGCGAACCCAGGAGCCGAGGAAGGCCGAAGTCCACGAGGTGAAGGTGGCTCGGAACAGCGCCGTCGAACGCCGCCGGGAGCGGTATGTCATCGATCCGGAGCAGCTTCTGCGCGTCCAGGCAGAAACTCGGGAGCGAGAGCTGGATGTGCTGGGCTACTACCACTCGCACCCCGAGGACAGCGCCATTCCGGGTCAGGCCGATCTCGAGACCGCTTGGCCCGATACGATCTATCTCATCCTGGCGGTGGAAAGAGAGCGGGTAACGGAAGTGAGGTGCTGGCGCCTGCGGGGAAGCGGCGAGGCCTTTGCAGAGGTGCCCATCGGGTATTCTTGCTGCCCTGTTGATTCAACCGCTGGAACCATCCAGCGATAGGTTGTTGACAAGGATGGTCGACTCGAACTTTGTGGATAGGCTGAGCGGGCGGGAGAACCGTCGCTACAGCCGTCACCTCGTCATCCCCGAGGTGGGCATCCGGGGCCAGAACCGGCTGAAGGAGGCTCGGGTCCTGGTCGTCGGCGCCGGCGGTCTGGGGTCGCCGGTGTCGATGTATCTGGCGGCAGTCGGAGTGGGCAAGCTGGGTCTGGTGGAGTTCGACGAGGTCGACGAATCCAATCTCCAGCGCCAGGTTCTCTATGGAGAATCGGATATTGGCCAGCCCAAACTGGAGGTCGCTCTCGACCGCCTGCACGAGATCAACCCTCTGATCGAGCTGGTGGGTCATGCGGAGAGGATCGACGCCTCGAACGCCATGGAGCTGCTTGCGGGCTACGACATCGTAGTGGACGGCAGCGACAACTTTCCGACGCGGTATCTGGTCAACGACGCCTGCGTGCTGTCAGGCAAGCCCAATGTCTATGGTTCGATCTTCCGCTTCGAGGGTCAGTCGTCGGTCTTCTGGGGAGCCCGTGGCCCCTGCTATCGTTGCCTGTTTCCCGAGCCGCCTCCGCCAGGTCTCGTTCCGTCGTGCGCCGAAGGAGGCGTCCTCGGGATCCTGCCGGCGATCATCGGCAGCCTACAGGCGAACGAGGTCGTCAAGTTGAGTCTCGAGGTGGGAGAACCGCTGATCGGTCGTCTGGTCCTCTTCGACGCTCTGCAGACCAGGTTTCGCGAAGTGCGACTCAAGAAGAACCCGGAGTGCCCCGTCTGCTCAGAGAACCCGACCGTGACCGCGCTCATCGACTACGAGCGGTTCTGTGGCCTGGCGTCGGATGAGCCTCCGGCCGAGACGATCAACATAGCCCCTGAGGATCTCGAATCCTGGCTGAAAGAGGGGCGGGAGCCCCTCTTGCTGGATGTCCGGACGGCACTCGAGCACCAGACCTGCCGATTCGATGACTCACTCCTCATGCCGTTGCAGATGCTGCCACGCCGTTTCGAAGAGCTGGATCCGGATGCCGAGATTGTCGTCTACTGTCATCACGGTCACCGTTCGGCTCACGCGGTGGACTTCCTGCGGCGGATGGGCTTCAAACGGAGCTTCAACCTGGATGGGGGAATCGATGCCTGGAGCAAGAGGATCGATCCATCGGTGCCTCGGTACTGAGGGAATACGGATGATCGCGAGGCCTGGCCTGCGGAGGAGGAGTACCCGTGGATAGAAGAACGGTGGGTTTGCTGGTGGCGCTCGGGGTGCTGATGCTCGGACCTGTTCGGGGCTTGGCGGAGGAGGAGAAGGCAGAGGTCGGTGCGGCCGAGCGACCGGCCGAACCCTGGACTTTCGAAGAGCTACTGTCGGAGACCTCTCACAGGGTGACGGTCGACGGTCGAGCCCTGGCTTACAAGGCGACGGCCGGAACCCTGATTCTGAAGGACGAAGACGGCACCCCGAAGGCTTCTGTCTTCTACATGGCCTACACGCTGGACGGCGTCAGTGATCCGGGCCAGCGCCCTTTGACCTTCTCGTTCAACGGGGGACCGGGCTCGTCTTCGGTGTGGCTGCACCTGGGGCTTCTCGGCCCTCGCCGTGTCTTGATGACCGAAGACGGTCATGCCTTGCCGCCACCCTACGAACTGGTGGACAACGAATACTCCCTTTTGGATGTCACCGACCTGGTCTTCATCGACCCGGTTACCACCGGCTACAGCCGCACGGTCCCCGACGAAGATCCGCAACAGTTTCACGGTGTCCAGGAGGATGTCGAGGCGGTAGGGGAGTTCATCCGGCTCTATGCGAGCCGATTCGAGCGCTGGGCATCTCCGAAGTTCCTGATCGGCGAGAGCTACGGTACGACCCGGGCCGCTGGCCTGGCGGGATACCTGCAAGGTCGTCATGGCATGTACCTCAACGGCATCATGTTGGTCTCATCGATCCTGAACTTTCAAACCGCCCGCTTCGACGTTGGTAATGACCTGCCCTACATCCTCTTCCTACCGACCTACAC
>JAUWSP010000038.1 GCA_030610025.1 Acidobacteriota bacterium
ACCAGAAATAGAAAGGCCGGATAGGCAATGACCAGGTATCGGTTGCCGATGAAGCCTCCTCCCCCATGCCATCGGTTCGGCAGCAGAAGAAAGAAAGCCAGGGAGGAGACGGCCACTGCGACCAGGATCAGCCAGCGACCCTTGGACCGCCAATCGTGCAACAGAAACAGGAGCAGACAAATAGCCGCGAACGGCATGTAGAGAAGCATTCCGACATGCCGCCCCCACAGGAAGTACCCGGCATTGTCGGCCAGCAAAGGCAAGTCGACATTGCGGGGATCGAATTTTCCGAGGTAGTGTCCGACCCACTTGGAGGTCCTCTCGAAGTGAGCGACGGCCCGGGGCTGGGCCGTTTCGTGGTGAGTGATGGCCCGAGGCTGGGTCGGGTTGGAGGCCTTCCGCTCCATGAAGGCAACGGGACTGCTGACGTTGACTGGTCGGCGGGATCGACTGAGATAGGGCCAGGGTGTATCGGTCAGGGCCAGGGCCAGGCCTGTCAGCAAAGCCAGTGTCGAGATCGCGCCGAGGCACCAGACCACCAGCGCCTTCCATCCGCGCCGGCGGATGGAGAAGTAGAGGATGGGCAGCGCCAGTGCCGCCAGCATCGGCTTGGAGTAGATGGCCAGCGAGAGGGCTGCTGCCGACCCGGCGATGGCGAGAAAGCTCAGCTGCTTCGTCGCCGAAGGCTTCTTGTCCATGACCAGCAGGAACGAGACCATGACGCAGGTCATGTGAAAGATCTCGGCCTGCAGCCAGAAGATGTAGGCGAAGCTGCAGCTCAGTAGGAAGAAGCCGGTGGAGAAGAGAAAGGCGATCGATTCGCGGTTGAATCGCCGCAAGTAGCTCGTTCCCATGGCGATCCTGATCATCATCAGCGCCGCGTTGAGGGCCATCAGGCCGTTGGCGCCGAAGAGTGCGGCCGCCGGAGCTGCGAATAGCGGGTAGACCAGGGGGGCCGAGAAGTGAACGGTCTGCCAGCCGTTCTCGCTCATCAGAAACAGGTTGTCGGAGCGATGTGTGAACTCGTGAAAGAGCCTCTCGATGTCCTGCGATTCGCAGCGCAGGTCCCCATCGCGCCACAGGCTGATCGCCATCAGGTAGTTGGCCGGCTCGTCGGCCTTGAGCAACATGGGCAGCCCGGGCTTGGCGAGCGTCAAGGGGAACAGCACGAAGAAGAGGGAGAGGCTGATCCAGGCCAGGGTCAGGGGTTTGCGAAGGGCGGTCAACATCAAATGGCTCCAATAGTTTCAATGGAGCATTCTATCCAGCCGGGTGAAAAAGAAACCGCCCGCGCAGCGAAGCGCGGACGGCAGAAGAGAGAAGAAGGGTTCGACGGCTACCAGATTTCGGCTCTCTGGTCGGCTGGCAACGCCATGGGGTCGCCCCCCTTGCAGCCAAAAGCCGCGGCGAACTCCGGCATGTTGGCCAGCGGGCCGTTGACCCGGAACTTCGCCGGCGAATGGGGGTCGGTATTGACCTGCAGCTTGAGGGCCTCGGGTCGGTAGTTCTTGCGCCATCCCTGAGCCCAGCTCAAGAAGAAGCGCTGCTCGGGTGTGAAGCCGTCGATCTCACCGGGGTTGTTCCCTTCGAGCGCGGTCTGAAGCGCGTGGAAGGCCATGGTCAGGCCGGCCAGGTCGCCGATGTTCTCGCCCAGGGTGAGCTCGCCGTTGACGTGCAGATCGTCCACTGCCACGAAGCCGCCGAACTGATCGACCAGGATCTTCGTGCGTTCATCGAAGCGCTCACGATCTTCGTCAGTCCACCAGTTCTCCATGTTGCCCTGGGCATCGAACTGAGAGCCCTTGTCATCGAAGCCGTGCATGAGCTCGTGGCCGATGACGCTGCCCATGGCTCCATAGTTGATGGCATCGTCCGCCTCGCCATCGAACATGGGTGGCTGCATGATGGCGGCCGGGAAGACGATCTCGTTCATCACCGGACTGTAGTAGGCATTGACGGTCTGCGGGGACATGCCCCACTCGTTGCGATCGATGGGCTGACCGATCTTGTCGAGATTGCGGCGCATCTCGAAGGCGTCGGCGGCCCGTACGTTGGCGACGTAGCTCTGGCGTTCGATGTCGAGCTTCGAGTAGTCACGCCATTCATCGGGGTAACCGACCTTGGAGTTGAAGGCAGCGAGCTTAGCGAGGGCCTGAGTCTTCGTGTCGTCGCTCATCCAGTCGAGGCCCTGGATACGGGTTCCGACTGTCGATCGGAGGTCTTCGATCATCTCGTCGGCCCGCGTCTTGGTTTGCGGCGGGAAGGCTTGCTCGACATAGACCTGCCCCAGGGCTTCTCCCAGGCTGGAGCTGGTCCGGGCGACGACTCTCTTCCATCTGGGCTGCAGCTCCTCGGTTCCCCGCAGGGTCTTGCTGTAGAACTCGAAGTCCTGGTTGACGAACGCCTCGGACAGATAGGGCGAGAAGTTGTTGATCAAGTTCCACCGCAAGTAAGCTTTCCAGGTGTCGAGCTCCGCCTCGCCCAGGAGTGTGTTCATCTCGGCGAAGAAATTCGGTTGAGCGTAGGAGAAGTTCTCCATCTCTCCGAGGCCGAGACGCTCGAAATACCGGCTCCAGGAGAAATTTGGGGTCGCCTCGTCAGCGGACTTCAGGGTCTCGATGTTGTAGTAGTTGGCCGGATCCCGAAGCTCTACATTGGTCAGTGAGGCCTTGGCCAGACGTGTTTCCAACTCCAGGATCCCCATCGCAGCCTTGTCCGCCTGCTCTGCGGAGTCGCCCATCAGCTGGAGCATCTTGGAGACGTGGGCAACGTACTGCTCACGAAGCTTCGCCGATTCCTCGTCGTCTCGGGTGTAGTAGTCGCGGTCGGGTAGCCCGAGGCCCCCTTGGACGGCATAGTAGAGGTACTGCTCACTGTTCTTCAGATCCTGAAAAATCCCCTGATCGAACAGTGCCGAAACACCCTCGGCGTGAAGCTCACGCACCAGCGCCGAGACATCCTCGACACTGCCGATGGCATCGACCCGCTCGAGGTCTGCCTCGAGGGGCTCGAGTCCCTGCGCTTCGATCTTCCCGGTGTCCATTCCGGTGTGCCAGAAGTCGCCGACTTTCTGCTGATTGGTGCCTTTCGGGGCGTCGTCGTCGTCGGCTTCTTCCATGATCTCGCGCAGCAAGGCGAGATTCCGTTCATACATCTCGTGGGAGATCCCCCACGAGCTGTACTCCTCGGGGATCGGGTTGAGCGTCAGCCACTGGCCGTTGGCATACTGGTAGAAGTCGACGCAGGCATCGGCGGACGTGTCCATGTTTCGCCGGTCCAGGCCTCTCTCGTTGGTCTTGTAGTCGCTGGCCGCCGCAAAGCTGGCAGCGAATGCTACGAGGAGCGCAACGCAGAGCACTAGCTTGGTAGATTGCATGATCTCAAAACTCCTGAAAACGGTTGATTTCGGCTACCCGGGGAGTCTTGCTGATTGAGCTTCCGCTCGGGTATCCCTCCTTGGTTGCGGGGCGATTGGGTCTTCCTCGACCCGCGTCGACGACACGCACCTTTCCCGACTTGTTACTACGGTCCGGACGAAGGTAGGTTGCACTTTGCCGGGGCAGGGCATTGGCTCACGGAACTACTTCGTCAGGTAGTTGCGGTAGATTGCCATCAGGTCCATAGGGGCGTGCAGGAAGTCCTGTGGTCGTACCTTGCTTCCCGAGACATCCTCCCACGACGGTAGTGGGGACTCGTAGACCAGGTCGCCGAGGTGGCTCCAGGCTTCCGGTCCAAGGGTCACTTTGAGGCGGGCGAGGATCTCCACATCGAAGATCCACCTGGTGATGAAGGGCTCCTCAAACAGGTCACGGACAGTCGGGCAGGAGCGGAACAGTTTGGCACCGCATTGTGTGTCGTAGACTGCCGCACTGAGCAGTAGTGAGACCACCGTTGCGAACAGACGTCCCGCGTAGTGCCGGAAGGGGTCGCGATCCACATGGCGACCCAGCATTCGCACCCGGGACCCGAAGACCATCAAGGTCTCGGGACGCTCCTCGAAGACGTCGGCCAGACCCGAGATCGCTGCCAGCGGAATCGCCAGGTCTGCGTCCCAGAACCCAACGAGGGGAGAGTCTGTATCGAGTGCCTGCAGAATCCCCTGTCGGACGGCCTCCGCCTTGCCCTGGTTCTCGGAGAGCCGAAGTAGGTCGCATCTGCCAGAGGAGTCCTCGCAGAGCTCCTGCAACACGTCGTGGGTGCCGTCGGTGCTGCCGTCATCGACGAACAGAAAACGAACCTCGTCTCGAGTGTCGAGAAACTCCAGATAGGTTCTTACCGGCAGGCGAGAGGCCTCGTTGAAGCACGGGACCACGATCGTCGTCGACATCATCGCGAAGGCACTCCATTGGGGCTATGCTCGAAGTCCACATCGTCCGGGCGTTGGCGGGGAGCGATCCCTGGATCATCGACGCGCAAGATGGCAATGAGGCTCGCGCCGTACCGATAGCCTTCCGGCCTGCGCCCTTCGAGACAGTCTTTCAGGACTCTCGACTCGCCCTCGAAGAGTGATGCGAGGAGCCGATTCACCGGGTCTGGAGGCACGTGAAGGTCGGTGCCGCGTTGACCGAACGACATACGGCCGTATCGGTTCAGGGCACGAACCAGGCGAATCACCGGGTAGAGCCTGGTGTTGTAATAGGAGATGAGGAGGGGGGTGACGGGCAGCCCCTGCCATACCGACTCCAGTTGACTGCGGTCGTAGCGACGGAAGTGCCCCAGAACCTCGTCGTGGCTGGACCACAGGGCGTCATTGGCTGGCACTGTCAGCAGGACGTGAGCTCCTTGTCGGCAGCGAGACAGCAGAGTCGACAGGAACAGGAAGTCGTCGGGGACGTGCTCCAGTACATCCGTCATCAAATAGAAGCTCGCCCTGTCATCGAGCTCCGGCGGCGCCTCGCCCAGCTCTCCATGCCAGAATCGGACTCCAGGGTAGCGCTGGCGTGCCAGCGCGATGGCATCGGGGGAGGTGTCGATGCCGGCGACGTCGTAGGCGTCGGCGAGGGCTCCGATGTTCCCACCGGGACCGCAACCCACATCGACGACCAGATTTCGTTCCCCTGGAGTCGGCAATGATGCCAGCAGGGTCTTGATGATCTGCCGCTTGCCCAGGAACCACCAGTGCCGCTCCTCCATTCTGGAGTGCAGCTCCTGTTGTCGCGCATCCATTCCGAGATCCGGTGGTGGTGGCAGCTTTTTCCCTGGCGGTGGCCTGGACCAGCAGCCAGCAAGTAGCTGAGCCGCTGCAGCGTGCGGACATTCTAGCGCGGGTCGAGCGCCCCTCCGTACGAAGGAGCGAACGCAAGCCCCCCCAGGAAACAGGAGAAGCCACCTGGCAGGTGCTCTCGACAAGAGAGGTCTACCAGGTGGCCGTTGGTCTTCTACTGTTTGGAGCTCTGGTTCAGCCGGCCTTCGGATGGCAGCCGTCGCACTTCGTGGGTGCGGCCTCGGCGCCAGATTCCTTGTGACAGGTGACGCAGGTGATGTGGTAGGGGTTCTTCGACAGGCTCATCTGCGCGCAGTCCGGGGTCTCACCCTCGGGATCCTGGTGACAGGAAGCGCAGCTTGGCACATCCATGTCCGAGTCCGCGGCCAGGCCATCGTTCGTGTGGTGGCAAGTGGCGCACTCGGTGAGCTCGAAATGGGCTGCGTGTGGGAACTCTACCGCCGACTTTTTGGCTGCACAGACGTCGATGGTCACATCAGCCGGTGCGTCTTTGGCCGTGGCGGCGAGAGTCGGCATGGCGAAGACCAGAGCGGCGATCACGATGCCTGTCGCTACGAGTGATTTGCGCATTGAACATTCCCTCCTGACGAGTTGGGTTTATCTCTCGGGGGCTCTTGCCCGCGCGGTGGCCGCCCCCACCAATACGATCTCGGTAACTCTACACCAAATCGATCATGGAGAATGCGGTTGGTTTCCAAGAGGTGGTGAAGCAGCCGACCTCGCCAGATTTGGAGGCGGCAGCCCGATTCCGCCGTGAAGATCTAGGGGGAAGCCGCAGCCAGCGGTCCGTAGCTGTCGGCAGAGACCAGCCGACCGGGCATGTCGGCCAGGACATAGCCCATCACCGCGAGCATGGCTACCGCCCGCTTGAAGTCCTGTGGGTCGATCTTGTCGAGCGTGTCGGCCTCGGTGTGATGCCAGTCGAAGTAGTGCTCGCCGACGGTCTTCAATCCCAAGCCAGGGACTCCACTCTTGACCAGCGGCCCGATATGAGCGCCTCCACCACCGCGGAATATCTGCCCGGCCTCGATGCCGGCGAGCAGATTGCCGACGGCCTGAAGTTGCTCCAGGGCCGACTCGTAGGTCGGGTCTCCAGAGTCGGGCTCGACGCCGTTCAGGCCGAAGCCGAATCCCAGGGGGCGCTCGGCACCGCCGTCCATCTCGATAGCCGCAACGTGGTTGTCGATTCTCTCACCGACCCATTCCCGGTAGGCCTTGCCGCCGGCGAGACCGTTCTCCTCGTTGGTCCAGAGGACCAACCTCAGGGTGCGTCGGGGCTGGAGGCCGAGGCGTTGGAGGATCCTCAAGGCCTGCCAGGCGGCGATGCAACCGGCGCCGTCATCGTGGGCTCCCTGTCCCACGTCCCAGGAATCGAAGTGCCCACCCATGACAACCACCTCTTCGGGGTACTGGCTGCCACGAATCTCCGCCACCACGTTGGCGGACTCTGCATCGGGCAGGGTGGTGGCGTCCATGGAGAGCGCGAGTCTCAGCTCATGCCCCATGTTTACGAGTCGCTGCATCCACTCGGCGTCCTCGACGGTGATTGCTGCCGCCGGTATTCGGGGTGCATCGTCCGAGTAGCGAAGAGCTCCTGTATGGGGTGAAGCGATACTGCGACCGGTTGCCGAACGAACCAGAACAGCGACTGCGCCCAGTGCCGCGGCCCTCGAGGCTCCGTCGCCGCGGTAGCGAACCGTCTTGCCATACCCCTCCCAGGGAACGGCGTAGACGACGATCTTGCCCTCGACGGCTGCACGACCCAGGGCTTCGAGCTCATCGAAGCTCGCCACCACGACCGCAGGTGCCTCGATCCCTTCGACTGGGGTCCCGACGCTTCTGCCCAGTCCGAGAATCGCCAAGTCACGGTGAATCGGCGCCACGACCCGAGCGCTCTCCTGGCCTCGAACCCAATGTGTTACGTCGACCGGCTGATTCGAGACGTTGTCGAAGCCCTCGTCTTGCAGGGTCTCGGTGGCCCACGCGATGGCCTGTTCGAGTTGCTCTGAGCCTGAGAGCCGGGCTCCAATGACGGTCGTCAAGTAGGTCAGCTTCTCCCAGCCCTCCTCGTCCGTCAGGGCGGCCCCGATGATGCGGCCGGCGTCCTCTCGGTAGGTAGTGGTGAGATCTTCGTCGCCAACAGCCGGTTGAACCGCGAAGAACAGTAGCAGGAGAAGTTGTGGAAAGAGTGTGTGGCGCACGGTCGGTTCTCCAGGCGCGGGAGTGGAAGGTGCGGGTCGGTGTCGCGGTAGAGAATCCTACAGCAAACACCTGAAGTGGCTGGTCTTCATGGGATCGGGAAGAGCATGGTGACCTCGAAGACGCCGGATGAGACCTTCGCATCCACCTGGCAGCCGCTCTTCTTGAACACCGCCAGCATCTTCTCGTTCTCGGTCAGCACGTCGGCGGTGAAGCCGCGGAGCCCGAGAGACCGGGCATATTCGATGAGGCGCTGTTGCAGAATCGTGCCCAGGCCTTTTCCCTGCCAATCGGGATGAATCATGTAGGCCACATCTGCCAGGTTGGTCGAGGGATCGGTGTAGAAGCAGCCGCTGCCGACCACAGTCTCCTCTTCCCAGCTTCCGACGACTGCGGCAAACGCCATCTCGTTCTCGTAGTCGACGGTGCAAAGGTGCTGGGCCCGCTCGGAAGTCAGCGACTTCAGGTTGGTGAAGAACCGGGTGTAGATGTCCTCTGGTGTCAGGCTGTAGAAGAGTTTCTTCATGGCGCCTTCGTCCGTGGCGCGGGTGGGACGAATGAGAGCCTCGGTTCCGTCCCTGAGAGTCGCGGGACGCTCCTCTTCGGCTGGATAGGCCTTTCGGCTCTTCAAGGTCTGCCCAGCGGCCAGGAGGCCACGCTGCTTGGCAGCTTCCAGGAGGCCCTCCCTGTAGTCGGGATGAGCGATCTCGATCAGGCCCAGAGCCCTCTCGCGCACCGATCTCCCGAATAGATAGGCGATTCCGTACTCCGTGACCACGAAGTGAACATCGGAGCGGGCGATGGTGACGGCCTCGCCCTCCTGCAGAGCGGGCTTGATGCGGGAGCTCGTGCCATTCTCGGCGGTCGATGTCAGACAGATGATGGCTTTGCCACCGTCGGAAGCGGCTGCACCTCGAATGAAGTCGGGCTGGGTCGACACTCCGCCGTAAATCTCACCCTCGAACTGATCGGCACAAATCTGACCGGTGAGATCGATGGCGAAGGCCTGTGACACCGAGACCATCTTGTGATTGGCTGCGATCGCCTCGAAGTCGCAAACGCTCTCGATTGACTGGAAATCGAAGGTGGGGTTGTCGTCGATGAAGTCGTAGAGCCGCCTCGTCCCCATGCAGTAGCTGGTGACCACCTTCTGCGGCTGCACGGTCTTCTTTCGGCCGGTGACAACACCTTTGTCGACGAGGTCGACCACGGGTTCGGTGATCACATCGGAGTGAATCCCCAGATCCCGACGATTGTCGAGATACTTCAGCATTTCGTTCGGAATACGCCCGAGACCGATCTGCAGGGTCGAGCCGTCGTCGATGATGCGTGCGATGTAGCGCGCGATGCGTTGGGCCCTCTGCTCTGCCGGTGGATGAAGGTACTCGATGATCGGGCTGTCGACGACCACAAACTGATCGATCGATGCCAGGGGTATCCGACTGTCCCCTCGGGTGCGTGGCATGGCGGGATTGATTTCGGCGATGACGCGACTCGCCTTGCGTAGCGCCGCCGGGATGAGATCGACGGAGACACCCAGTGAGCACATTCCCTCTTCGTCGGGAGGCGACACCTGAATCAGGGCCACGTCGATGGGGATCCGGCCGATATCGATGAGGTGGTGCACCTGCGACACGGAAATCGGCACGTAGTCGGTCTTGCCCTGTTTGACCATTTCGCGAGTGTCGCTGCCAACGAAGAAGACCCGGTGGCGGAAGCGAGTGAACGGCTTGCCGTTGTAGACCGGAACAGCACCGTCGGTGAGAAAGTGGATGAGCTCCAGGTCGGACCAGGGTGCCGTCGCGTCCTCCAGTGCCAGGATCAGAGTGCGTGGAGTCGCGCAAGCGGTTCCAATGAAGACATGGTCGCCCGAGCCGATCCCTTCGAGGGCTTGCTGCGCGGTTACAGCCTGGTTCTCCCAAGCCTCCGGGCTTGATTCTTGAGGGGTTGGATCGATCATCGTGAGCCTTTCTCCAGAAGATCTCCGTGGTGGCGGAGAATCATGGCGACTGGACCTTGGAGTCACCTCGGCACCTCATGCCTTGTGCAATCGAGCCCGCTCGAGTGAGAGCACTCTCCGGTCGGGCGGCCTGACCCGGGGACTGGACGACGCCTCGAGATCAGGCCCTGCTGCCGAGTGACGACTGGCCGGGAGTGTACACCATGGCCGAGCCTGGCGCTGACCGGGCGCTCTGGGCGACAGCAGTCGATCTCCGCTAGATGCCGTGGGGCTCAGAAGCAATGCGGGTTAGGGCTGGCGAGCCCTGATGGCGACGTAGTACCCGGTCAGGTATCGAGTCGGAAGCGAGTCCAGGCATTCGAAGGCCAGGTACGCCCGGAGCAGGAAGCGTCCGTGGTGATCGCCTCCCCATCGCGTGATCAGAGAGTCGAGCCAGATCGCGGGTGCCCGAGGCGCGTGAGCGATGGCGGTCGCGTCCGTAACCTCGAGTCCCAGGCTCTCGAGCTGTCTTCGAGCCTGGCTGCGGCTCCAGGTCATTCCCACGAAGTAGGGAACCAGCCCCAGATGGTTCAGAAAGCGATAGGGCAGGTGGTTGCGAAGCCAGATGAGCGGATTCTGGGGATTGTCGAGGGTCAGCACCAGAATACCGCCAGGCTCGAGTCCGGCGGCCACTTCGGCCAGACCCGCGGCGAGCTCTTCCTCGGTTTCGAAGTGATCGAGCGACGAGCCTGAGAGGATCGAGCTGAGAGCCCCTGGCCTGATCGGGCTCTGTCGCAGGTCACTCACCAGAAGGCGGTATCCGTTGGATTCCCCGAGATTGCTCTTCGCCTTTGCGACCACCGAGATCGAGCCATCCATCCCCAGGCTGCCGGCGGGAAATTCCGCCATCGGATGCTGTAGGCAGATGGCTTCCTCGAAGAGGTCGGTCTTGAGGCGTCGACCCGATGGCGCAGTCTCGAACCACCGCCTTGTCAACCGGCAGTAGACCTCCTGCATGTAGCCCCGCCAGGTATCCAACGCTGGCGACTGCTGGACGTCCTCGACGACCCGATCCCAATTCTCGGCGGTCATGAGGGAATCGGGAAGCCAGCCGTGCCGGTTCTACGACTCACGGGCAGTGACTCTAAAGGGAAGTCTTCGTAGTGGAAATGGATCGAGACCCGGCAACTTGAGAATCGGTGCGGCATGAAACAGGGCGCCCAGCCTCCTGCGGGCGGCCACCGAAGGTGCGTTGTTTCTATCGACGAGGTTGCAGCAAAACTGGAAACCTTCCCTTGCGAGCTCCGAGTAGACGGCCCCGGTCAGGCGCTGGAAGATCTTTTGACCTCTATACTCCGGGCGAACAAAGCTGTTGTAGGTGTAGCCGCCATCGGGTGGCAGCTTCTGTAGCCTCCAGCTCAGTAGATAGATGTCACGGGTGTTGAGCCACGAATAGCCTGCAATCTCCTGGCCATTCATGGCAACGATGCACCGGCTCTGTTGAGCGGCCGCGATCCGGCAGGACTTCGCCTGGGCTGGGGTCAGATTGGATTCCAGGAGCTCGCGATCCCCAGAGGTCGCCCTTCGAATTACCAGCCCGGCAGGCGGCTCGACCTGGTGAATTGCATCGCCCAGGCTACGCTCTCCGTAGAGCATGTTGTAGAAGCGAACGCCGAACAGGCCGGCCGTTCGGCTGGTCGCACGAATCCAGAGCGGCTTGTGATCGCGAGCCGAGGCCGGCATTCAGCGTTCCAGACCCAGCCGTCTGCGGGTCTCGTCAGGAGTGGAGATTTCCCGCCCGAGCTCATCTGCCAGGTTGACGATGCGCTGTACCTGCATGCGGTTGCTGGCCATCGTCGTTCGCTTCTCATCGAAGTAGATGTTGTCTTCGAGTCCCACACGCACATGCCCCCCACGCGCCATTGCCCAGCGGTGGACCTGTAGTTGGCAGTCACCGATGCCGGCCAGCGCCCAGGTTGCGCCCTCCGGCAGGGTCGCCAGCATGAGATCCAGTGTCGGCTCGTCGGCCTGGGCCGTCGCGATGTTGCCGAGGAGCAGGTTGAAGTAGCCCGGCGATTGGATAAGACCTTTCTTCATGAGGTACTTGCCGTAGTTGATCATCCCGGCCTCGAAGACCTCGAGCTCTGGGCGAATTCCACGGTCCAGCATACGCTGCGCGAGAGCCTGG
>JAUWSP010000540.1 GCA_030610025.1 Acidobacteriota bacterium
GCAATCTCCTGGGGGCAGCCGATCTACTACATGCTCTACGCGACTGCGATCATCTTTTTCAGCTACTTCTATGTGTCGATCATCTTCAATCCGGCCGACACGGCTGAGAACCTCCGAAAGTACGGTGGTTTCATCCCCGGTATCCGCTCGGGAAGGCGAACCGCCGAGTACATCGATCGCATCCTCACCCGCCTGACTCTGGTGGGCGCCGTCTACCTGGCCGCGGTCTCCATCTTGCCGGAGTTCCTGCTCAGCGGTATGAAGGTCGAGGGCTTGCCGTTCATCGGGCCAACCCTCGATGCGGTCATGCCTGCGTGGTTTACCCAGGGTATGGGGATCCAGTTCTACTTCGGCGGTACGTCGCTGCTGATCGTCGTCGGTGTCGCGATGGACACGGTCCAGCAGGTCGAGAGTCAGCTGGTGATGCGCAACTATGAAGGATTCATGAAACGAGGGAGGATCCGCGGTCGCAGGGGATAGACCCTCCCAGACGACTACGGAACAGACCTGCGATGCGATTGATACTCTTTGGAGCTCCCGGCTCGGGTAAGGGAACCCAGGCAGCGCTTCTCGCCGAAGAGCTGGCCATCCCCGCCATCTCCACCGGTGAGATGCTGAGGGAGGCTGTCGCTGCGGGTACACCCCTCGGAGAGAGAATCCAACAGGTCATGAGCTCGGGGGATCTGGTCGACGACGCCACCATGGGAGAGGTCGTCAGGGAGCGCCTGGCCAAGGAGGACGCCCTGGGGGGGTTCATCCTCGATGGCTATCCCCGGACCCTGGCGCAAGGCGATCTGCTGGCTGAAATTCTGGCCGACATGGGCGTCGAGCTGGACGGAGTGCTCTATCTCCAGGTGCCCGAAGCCGTATTGGTGGAGCGGATCCTGGGTCGGCAACGAGCCGATGACAAGGAGGATGTCATCCGTCAGCGACTGTTGGTCTACCGCCGCCAGACGCAGCCCCTGGTCGAGTACTACGAGCAAAGGGGGCAGCTGACGCCGATCGATGGCGACCGCTCGATCGAAGAGGTGGCGGCGGCGCTGCTCGAGGCCCTGGGTCGGAAGGTGGATGCGTGATGGTCCTGAAGACCACTGGTGAGATCGAGCTCATGGACGAGGCGAATCGCATCGTCCACCAGGTCCTGGACGGGATCACCGAGCTGATCGAGCCAGGCGTGACGACCGCCGAGCTCGACCGCTTCGCCGAGGAGCTCATCCGAGGCGCTGGGGGCGTGCCCGCCTTTCTGAACTATCGGGGGTTCCCAGCCACCCTGTGTACGTCGATCAACGACGTGATCGTCCACGGCATCCCCAACGGAACTCCGCTCGGCGAGGGAGACATCATCGGCGTCGATTGTGGGGTGTTGTTCAAGGGTTACTATGGCGACGCCGCACGCACCTACGCGGTTGGCGAGATCAGTCATCAGGCTCGGCAGTTGATGGATGTGACTCGGGAATCGCTCGATCTCGCGATCCGAATCGTCGAGCCGGGAAAGCGACTTTCAGATATCGGGCACGCCGTGCAGCACCATGTCGAGAAGTCTGGCTTCTCTGTGGTCCGTGAGTTTGTTGGGCACGGCATCGGTGCGGCGCTGCATGAAGACCCACAGATTCCCAATTTTGGCCAGCCCGGTCGGGGACCGATGCTCGAGCCCGGCATGGTGCTGGCGATCGAGCCCATGGTCAATGCGGGTGAGCCAGGAGTCAAGGTCGATGAAGACGGCTGGACTGCCCGAACCACCGACGGCGCCCTGTCGGCGCATTTCGAGTTCTCGGTCGCAGTGACCGAGACGGGCCAGAAGGTCCTGGGTCGTGGGCAGGCTGTAGCTGCGTGACGATCGTCTGAGGAAAGCAAGGAGAAGATTTGGCCAAAGAAGAAGCGATCGAAGCCGAAGCCGTGGTGGTGGAGCCCCTGCCAAATGCCATGTTTCGAGTCGAGCTCGAGAATGGCCATCAGGTGCTGGCACACGTCTCTGGCAAGATGCGGAAACACTTCATCCGCATCCTTCCGGGGGATAGGGTCCGCGTGGAGTTGTCTCCATACGATCTCACTCGCGGCCGGATTGTTTACAGGTTGAGGTAACCGAGGAAGTCGCTATGAAAGTTCGTTCGTCAGTCAAACGAATGTGTCCAAAGTGCAAGATCATCAGGCGTCACGGCGTCGTGAGGGTGATCTGTGAGAACCCCAAACACAAGCAACGACAAGGGTAAGGTGTAGCCATGGCGCGAATTGCAGGTGTCGATCTGCCCCCGAGCAAACAGGTCTGGGTTGGCCTGACCTACATCTACGGTATCGGGCGAACCCGGTCTCGGAAGATTCTCGAAACGGCAGGGGTCGAAGCAACGATCAAGGTCAAGGACCTGACCGAAGACGAGGCCCGTCGCATTCGACAGGTCGTCCAGGACGAGGGCCGGGTCGAAGGCGATCTTCGCAAGGAGGTCGGGCAGAACATCCGTCGTCTGATCGAGATCGGATCCTACAGAGGGGTTCGTCACAGAAGGAATCTGCCCTTGCGAGGGCAGCGAACGCACACCAACGCTCGAACCCGCAAGGGGCCGAGGCGAGGCGCGGTCGCAGGCAAGAAGCAGGTCAAGAAATAGGAATTGAGGTGAAGGATGGCGAAAGCGCGCAGCGGAGGAAAGGACCGGAGGAAGAAGGAAAAGAGGATTGTTCCTCACGGTGTGGCCCACATCAAGGCGACGTTCAACAACACGCTGATTTCCATCTCCGACCCCGAGGGCAATGTGGTGAGCTGGTCCTCGGCTGGCCGGATCGGATTCAAAGGGTCGCGCAAAGGAACTCCTTTTGCTGCCCAGGTTGCAGGACAGAACGCTGCTCAGATTGCCCGGGATGTGGGCATGAGAAC
>JAUWSP010000294.1 GCA_030610025.1 Acidobacteriota bacterium
TCCCGACGTTGATCTGCAAGGTTGTCACCGGACCTCGACGCAAGGGCTCCAGGTCATGCTGACAAAGCATCGAGTCGAAGGAGCTCTGGGAGCACGGTGCGATCATCTCGGTCGACCATCATAACCCGCGCGAAGGATGCGCTCTCGTTTCGGCTTGTTGCTGAATCCGGACCCGGTGCCTGGACGATTCCGGACCTCCGACGAGATAGACTGCCTCTACCGCGCTACCAGCAAAGGGAGGGAATCCATGTTCACCCAACAGCGCTCGAGACGGCCCCGGTTGCAACCGCGACGATGGATGGCTTGGCTGGCCTTCTCTCAACTCTGGCTTGCCGTCGCCAGTACTGCGGTCGCTTTCGAATTCTCGGTCCGCTTCGAGGCCCCGACTCATGGCGAAGCTGCCGATGGAAGAGTGCTCGTTTTGATCTCACGCAGCGCAGACCCAGAACCCCGCCTACAGGTTTCTGCTGGGTTCGATGCCATCCAGATCACCGGTGTCGATGTCGAAGGACTGGCTCCGGGTGCACCGGCACTGATCGACGCCGAGGCCTTCGGCTACCCTCTCGCGAGCCTTGCCGATCTACCGTCAGGAGAGTACTGGGTTCAGGCCCTGCTCCATCGCTACGAGACGTTTCATCGCTCCGACGGCCACGTCGTCAAGCTACCGATGGATCGAGGCGAAGGACAACACTGGAACCGGGCGCCTGGGAATCTGTACAGCACGCCCTTCCGAGTCCAACTCGATCCGGCCGAGGAAAAGCGCATCGACCTCGTCTTGGACCAGGTAATTCCACCGATAGAGGAACCCGAAGATACGGCCTACATCAAGCACGTGAAGATTCAGAGCGAGCTGCTGACCGAGTTCTGGGGCCGGCCCATGTACATCGGTGCGCACGTCCTCCTGCCGGAAGGCTTCGAGGAGCACACAGAGGCGAACTATCCCCTGATGATCTTCCACGGCCACTTTCCCGATGATTTCGGCGGCTTTCGAACCACACCTCCCGATCCCGAACTGGAGTGTGAGTACAGCGCCCGATTCCAACTGGATTGCTACAACAAGATTGTCCAGCAGGAAGCCTACGATTTCTACCAGACCTGGAAGGGACCCGACTTCCCGAGGTTCCTGGCCATCGAGATCCAGCACGCCAATCCCTACTACGACGACTCCTACGCCGTGAATTCGGCCAATCTCGGCCCGTATGGTGACGCCATCACCTACGAGCTGATCCCCTACATCGAGAAGAGATTCCGTGGCCTTGGTGAGCCCTGGGCTCGGTTCCTCTACGGCGGGTCCACCGGGGGTTGGGAAGCCCTGGCCGCCCAGGTGTTCTATCCCGATCAATACAACGGGTGCTTTGCCGCCTGCCCCGATCCGATCGACTTTCGCGCCTACACGCTGGTCAATATCTACGAGGACCAGAATGCCTACTATGTCGAGGGCGACTTCAACCGCATCGAGCGACCCGGGCATCGAAACTGGCTCGGCGAGGTCGACGCGACGCTCAGAGATTTCAACCACCTGGAGCTCGCTCTTGGCTCCCACTCCCGATCAGGGGATCAATTCGACATCTGGCAGGCGGTCTACTCACCTGCCGGCGCCGACGGCTACCCTGCTCCCATCTGGGACAAGCTCACCGGTGAGATCGACCCTGATGTAGCGGAACACTGGAAAAAGTACGACTTGCGACTGGTGCTGGAAGAGAACTGGGCAAGCCTGGGGCCACAGCTGGAGGGCAAGATCCATATCTACTGCGGCGACATGGACAACTACTACCTCAACAACGCCGTCTATCTCATGGAGGACTTTCTGGAGTCGACAACCGACCCCTACTACGGCGGCGAGGTGGACTACGGCGACAGAGCCGAACACTGTTGGAATGGCGACCATGAGAACCCCAACAGCATCTCCCGTTTGAGATACAACACTTTCTACCTTCCCAGGATCTTGAAGCGCATCGAGGAGTCGGCCCCGGAGGGCGCCGATCTCACCAGCTGGCGCTACTGACGATCGCCGGAAGTGACCCATTTCATAGGATTTAGCCCAGCTCACCCCTACCATGAAACCTGGTTTCCGCAGCTGCGGAAACCGGGCGCCGGCTCGTCCCCGAATCGCTCGCCGGAGGCGCCCCCGGCCGACTCGCGAGAGACGAGCCGGGAGGTGAAGCGTGCAGGGTCAACCGCAACCAGATCGACCACTGCCGACCGTACATGCGGTCGATCCACCCCGCCTGGGCAAATACGAGGTCCTGGAGCGCATCGGCGAAGGCGGTTTCGGTGTCGTCTACAAGGGGTTCGATCCACTCATCCAGCGGTTCGTCGCTCTCAAGACCTGCACCTCAACCGATAACGATCTCAAGCAGCGCTACACCCGTGAGGCCCAGATCGCGGGTCAGCTCGACCACACCAACATCGTCCGTATCTTCGATTTCGGAACCGAGGGAGGAACTCCGTTTCTCGTTCAGGAGTTCCTTTCCGGCGAGGACCTCGACAGGAAGATCAGTAACCGCGAGTTCGTACCCCAACCCGAACGACTGCTCTACCTGATTCACATCGCTCGCGGGCTGGAGTATGCCCATACCAAAGGTGTCGTCCATCGGGACATCAAGCCGGCGAACATCCGGATCCTGGAGGATGGCACTGCCAAGATTCTGGACTTCGGGGTCGCGACGCTGCAGCATTCCGACACCCGGCTCACGGCGGCCGGGACCACCATGGGAACGGCTGCCTACCTGGCTCCCGAGCAGATTCGTGGTGAGAAGGTCGACGGGCGAACCGACATCTTCTCCTTCGGCGTGCTCGCTTACGAGCTCGTCACTGGTGAGCGGCCCTTTGGGCAGGAGACGATCTCCGCCATTCTCTACGAGATCTTGAACGACGATCCGAGGCCCATCACACTACCATCGTCGGTTTGTCCTGAAGGCCTACGGCACTTGGTCTTTCGCTGCCTCGAGAAGGACCCGGACCGCCGATACTCCGACTGCGGCGAGATCATCGAGGCCCTGGAAGCCGTCCGCGAGTCGTTGAAGACCGACCCTCGTCGAAGAGACCTGACCACAGCGCTCCGCAAGTCCTCTTCGCCACCCCTGGCCGGCCCATCGACCGGGGGTGGAGACCCAAGGGCCACCCCTCCCCAGAGCTCCAGGGAGGACGAGACCTTCGACCCGCTGATTCAGCATGAGTGGACTCCCAGCGGCATCGCCATCCCGAAACAGCGGGCCCCGATCCAGCGCCTCCTGATCTACGCACTCGCGCTACTGACCATCGGTGGGGCCTACGCCTGGCTTGGAGCTCTCGGTCTCGTCCCCTGGCCCGAAGCTCGATCGCACCAAGAGCCTTCCGCCTCCGTCATGGCTCCCGTAGAACCGAGCAACAACGCCACGATCCCTGGTGAGGGCAACACTTCGACTTCGACTCGGGGTCCAGGCGACCAGCAAGCCAGCGAAGACTCGTCAGTGCAGGATCAAGAGACACCGGAGCCACGGCAGCAGGATCCGACCACCATCGTCGAGGATCCTGGAGCGACATCGCCGGAGACAGCGCCCGCGGTCTCAGAGCTTCAAGCAGAGCCGGAACCGGAACCCGAAGCTCCGCTTGTCGTGGAGGCTACTCTCACAGTAGCCGCCAGCTGGCATCCCGAAACGACGGTGGCGATCGACAATGGCCGACCCATGAAGTTCTCGAAGGGGCGTTCCCTCGAGCTTCAGCCAGGTGATCACAAGGCGGTCTTCGCTCTTTCCACTCCCGACTACTCCTCCAGGCAGACAGTGCGACTGAGGCTGGAGTCGGGCGAGCGGCGCACGTTGAGAAGCCCGATTCAGAGGCCTGGACACCTGACCGTGCAGGCGAGTCTCGGCTCTCCCCAGGGGCTGGTGGCTGTGGACGGCAATCTGGTGGGCAGTAGCCCACTGCGAGGCCAGAAGCTATCGCCGGGGTCTCATCGACTCGAGCTCTATCCCCTCGAGGGAGCAACAGCACCCCTCGCCAGTGTCAGTCTCGAAATTCAGACCCGCGAGGAGACTGTCGTGACCTTCGATCTGACCGGCCGGCAGGAGCTGTCGGTTCGCAGTCGGCCCGAAAGCCATTGAAACGGACGATTCGAGATCGAGAGACTGCAGTGACTCACAAACCGTCCTACCCAGCGGCTCTTCTCCTCGCCTGGCTGTCGCTTCTTCTGCCACCGTCGGTCGCGGCCCAGGCTGCTGACACGACCGATATTGGCAGCCTGCACGGCCTGGCGAGCGATCGCTATGCCGAAGGTGATTTGGAGAGCGCAACGAAGCTGTACCTGGAGATCGCCCAGGCGGAAACCTCGGAGGGCGCCCGGGCACAGGCCTTCGTCACCGCCAGCTGGCTTCAGCACCTCCAACAGAAGGATCTGGCGGCTCTCGACACCCTGACCCAGGCGCTGACCCTCGATCCGCTGTATCCCTTCGACGCCAGCCACTACGATCGAGACTTCGAGGTCTTGTACCAGCGGGCGCTGGACGAGGTAGCCAGGAGGCGCCAGAGGCAGGCCGCTCAGAAGATCCAGGAGGGCCTTGTCGCCA
>JAUWSP010000509.1 GCA_030610025.1 Acidobacteriota bacterium
AGACGTTGTCTTGTGGAGGCCCGTCCGGGTGGTCCGCAGGGGGACGGCGACGGCTACTCAGACTGCGACGGGCTGGCCGCCCCCTTGTCTCGTCGTCGCGCGGGATCTCTTGTGCTCTATGAAGGTCCTTGCGCTGCGCTCGACTCGGCACCCCCTATCGAACCACCCGAACGAACCTCTCGGAACCGACGGTGCCAGATCGGCCAAGGGGTCTCCTGAGTCGGAGGGGCATGGTCGGGTGAGGCCGCAGACTCAGGAGACCCCTTGGCCGATCCCATGCTCCCGGATACGCATCCACGGTTCGGCGTGGGGACCTCCAGGACGGGCCTCCACGCGACGACCTGCTTGGATATTTGGACTAACGGCCGTCAGAGGCGGCGGCCGCTTCAAACTCCTGGTTCCCAAAGATCGACCGAGCGAAGCGCGGGCCGCCTCAACCCGATTTCTTGCGGTCGCCTCTTGCGAGAGTGATCTTGAGCACTGGCGGAGTCATCAGGGTGGTGACGATGACCATGATCACCACCGCCGAGAAGATGGCCGAGGAGATGACCGGCTGACCGTGCAGCACGAGGCTGGCGCCGATTCCCGCGAAGATCAGACCGACCTCACCACGTGGCACCATTCCCACGGCCACCGAGAGCCGGTCCAGACCCTTTTCCAAAACACCAAAGGCGCAGACCATCTTGCCGATGATCGCGGCCACCGAGAGCAGCGCGGCGAAGCCCAGGACCCCCTTCTCACCGAAGGTGGACAAATCCACCTTGATCCCCATGAGAACGAAGAAGACCGGGACCAGGAAGATGTTGATGGGGTGGATGAGCTCTTCCAATTGGTGATCGCCTCGGTTGAGAAAGTCCCGGTAGTGTGCATCTTCCAGGATCAGGCCCGCCGCGAAGGCGCCTACGATCGGTGCCAGCTCGATGACATTGGCCAGATAGGCGAGAAAAAAGCAGAAAGACAGCGAGAGGGTCAGCAGCAGACCGCGGATCTGGAGCCGGCTGAAGATCCTGAAGAGCCGGGGCGAGAGCCAACCACCCAGGACAATGGCTCCGACCAGAAACCCCGCTGCCTTGAGCACGATGAGCAAGACGTCCAGGCTGGCCAGGGTTCCGCCGGTGTTCGCGGCGGTGATCACGCCGGACACAACTGCCAGGATCACCAGTCCGAGCACGTCGTCGATGACGGCCGCGCCGAGAATGATCTTCGACTCCCGAGTCGTGACCTTGCCGAGATCGGTCAAGACCCTGGCGGTAATACCGACGCTGGTGGCACAGAGCGTGGCGCCTATGAAGAGATGAACCAGAAGGTCCTCACCGGGTAGAAACCAGGCCGAGACTCCCCATCCCAGAAAGAACGGGGCGACAATCCCGAGGACGGCGACGAGGAGGCTCGAAGCGCCCACCGATAGCATTTCGCTCACCTTGGATTCGAGTCCTACCTCGAAGAGCAGCAGGATGACGCCGATTTCGGCCAGGATGGCAATGCCTTGGTTGGTAGCCAGGAAGTCGAAGCTCGAGAAGCCGATCAGAGCGAGGTTGCCGAGCACGACCCCGGCGACGAGCTCGCCCAGGACAGCCGGTTGATTGAATCGTTCCGCGATCTCTCCGCCGATCTTGGCGGCAATCAGGATGATTACCAGCCCCAACAGCACCGGGGTGACCGGACTCGTGTGATCGACATGCGAATCTTCGTCCGAGGCCTGGTGGGTGGCCTGGGTGTCGGTCACGGACCCCTCGTCGGTGGTGGCCCAGAGGCCGGTGCCCGGGCCTAACAGAATACCCATGACGGCGATGAGCAGAACAGCTGGAATCAGACGTCGCATCGACTTCTCCTGTCGGTCGGAATTCGCGAAACGGGACTCATCCTACCACTCGGGAAGAGGACATCCGGGGCGCTGCTGGGGGCGTGCCCGGGCTTGTTCCCGAGAAGGGTAGACTTCCGATCGAGTGGTTGCGAACGAGGTCCTTTCTGATCTGTCCCGACGGCTCCGCGAAAGCGTGGAGTACCGCCGTCTCGAGCAAGAGCTCGGCTGGGCGGAGCGCCTGCCGTTGCCGGCCGCGGCCTGGGTATGCAAGCTGCTGAGTCGAGACCTGGATAGGCCTCTTCTGGTCGTCGTGCCTCACGAATCGGACGCCCTGGCCTGGTCGGAGGCCAGTGACTTTTTCGGTGGCTCGGCAGCCTATTTCTCGACTCCATCCCTGACGCCCTACCATGCGGCCGAGGCCTCCTTACAGGTGCGAGCCCTGGAGTCCGTGGCTCTTTGGCGTTCACTGAGCGGCGAAGCGTCGGTGCTGGTCTGTACCCCGCGAGCGCTTTTCCGCCGGCTGCCTTCCAAGGCGGCTTTCCTCTCAGCCGTCATCGAGATCGAGGTTGGTGAAGAGCGCCCCGTGGAGGAGTTGGCGGAGCACCTGGAGCGCCATGGCTATCACCGCACCGACCTGGTCACCGAGGTCGGCCAGTTCGCTGTCCGAGGGGGTGTTTTCGATCTCTTCTCTCCCGGAGAGGAGACGCCTGTTCGCCTCGACCTTTTCGGGGACACTGTCGAGTCCCTGCGTCGATTCTCCGTCGAAGATCAGCGCTCATCAGCGCTGCTCTCGAGCACGGTCGTTTTGCCGCTGTCGCTGTTTCCGGTCGACCGGCAGACCGCAGAGCAACTGGCCGAGACGCTGGTCGAAATAGCTGGCAGCGAGGCAGGTTACGACGTTGTCGAGAAGGTCGAGGCGTTGCGAGAGCGACAGGGTTTTGCCGGTTGGGAGAACTACCTTCCTCTGGTGGCCACAGAGACCCAGGCGCTGCCTGCCTGGCTCGACCGACCCCTCGTCGTGGCCTATTCTCCCCAGGACTCCCTTTCCGAGATCGAGCGTTACAGCGCACGACTGCAGGCCGATTTCGAGGCCCGATTCGAGCACCAGGAGCTGGCGATCGAGCCGGCCCTGCTGGAACAATCGCCGGAGGTTGTAGAAGCGATCCTGCACCGAAGCGAGCTCCAGCTCGGGCACGAGGTTTCCGACCCGGCGCAGCGGGCAGTCGATTTCGAGGGCAGCACGACCGACCTCTTCCACGGCCAGCTACCGCGGTTTCCGAGAGAGGTGGAGACTGCCAAGGCTC